>NZ_HG966617.1:2468220-2635720 GCF_000689395.1 Candidatus Phaeomarinobacter ectocarpi | reverse complement strand
AATGCTGCAAGGTTTGAGAACGGCAACGCTCTTGAACGGCTGCAGCATGTGTCTGGCCGATCAATACCCAGATCCACAATCGATGGTCTGCAAGAACCGGAGATTGATTGGATTGCTCTTCAAACTCGCACAGGGTTTGGAGTTGTGGCGGGCATTGATAATGAGAACGATCAAGCGTTAAAAGGGCATCTGGTGGATGCCTCGGCGCTGAGAGGCGATGAAGGACGTGGCACTCTGCGATAAGCTATGGGGAGGTGAGAGCAACCTTTGATCCGTAGATTTCCGAATGGGGAAACCCACACCGTAAGGTGTATCCCGAAAGGGAGGCGAACCCGGGGAACTGAAACATCTAAGTACCCGGAGGAAAGGACATCAACCGAGACTCCGTTAGTAGTGGCGAGCGAACGCGGACCAGGCCTGTGATATTTCTGTAAGAACTGGAAGCTTCTGGAAAGTTGCGCCGCAGCGGGTGATAGCCCCGTACAGGTAGAAAACAGATTTATCCTCGAGTAGGGCGGGACACGTGAAATCCTGTCTGAACGTGGGGGGACCACCCTCCAAGCCTAAGTACTCCTCAGCGACCGATAGTGAACCAGTACCGTGAGGGAAAGGTGAAAAGCACCCCGACAAGGGGAGTGAAACAGATCCTGAAACCGGATGCCTACAAGCAGTTGGAGCCCAAGGTCCGTCCTGGGTGACAGCGTACCTCTTGCATAATGGGTCAGCGACTTAATCTGGCAAGCAAGCTTAAGCCGATAGGTGTAGGCGCAGCGAAAGCAAGTCTTAATAGGGCGAATGAGTTTGTCGGATTAGACCCGAAACCAGGTGATCTAGATATGAGCAGGTTGAAGGTGCAGTAACATGCACTGGAGGACCGAACCCACGTATGTTGAAAAATGCGGGGATGACTTGTGTCTAGGGGTGAAAGGCCAATCAAACCTGGAAATAGCTGGTTCTCCGCGAAATCTATTTAGGTAGAGCGTCGCGATTAATACCCTCGGGGGTAGAGCACTGGATGGGCTAGGGGGACTCACCGTCTTACCAAACCTAACCAAACTCCGAATACCGAGGAGTACTGCGCGGCAGACACACTGCGGGTGCTAAGGTCCGTAGTGAAAAGGGAAACAGCCCTGACCGCCAGTTAAGGTCCCTAAGTAATGGCTAAGTGGGAAAGGATGTGGGAGTGCAGTGACAATCAGGAGGTTGGCTTAGAAGCAGCCACCCTTTAAAGAAAGCGTAACAGCTCACTGATCAAGCGCTCCTGCGCCGAAGATGTACCGGGGCTTAAGCCATTCACCGAAACTGCGGGTGTACATTTCTTTCGGGATTTGTACGCGGTAGCGGAGCGTTCCGTAAGTCTGTGAAGGGTGACCCGCGAGGGCACCTGGAGATATCGGAAGTGAGAATGCTGACATGAGTAGCGATAAAGAGGGTGAGAGACCCTCTCGCCGAAAGTCCAAGGGTTCCTGCGTAAAGCTAATCTGCGCAGGGTTAGCCGGCCCCTAAGGCGAGGCAGAAATGCGTAGTCGATGGGAACCAGGTCAATATTCCTGGGCCGGGAGGTGGTGACGAATTCCGTATATGGTTAGTCCTTATTGGATTGGACTAGCTGAGAAGGAGTTCCAGGAAATAGCCCCTCCATAACGACCGTACCCTAAACCGACACAGGTGGACAGGTAGAGTATACTAAGGCGCTTGAGAGAACGATGCTGAAGGAACTCGGCAAATTGCCCTCGTAACTTCGGGAGAAGAGGGCCCTATACTTGGGCAACCAGGTATAGGGGGCACAGACCAGGGGGTAGCGACTGTTTACTAAAAACACAGGGCTCTGCGAAGTCGCAAGACGACGTATAGGGTCTGACGCCTGCCCGGTGCCGGAAGGTTAAGAGGAGAGGTGAGAGCTTTGAATCGAAGCCCCGGTAAACGGCGGCCGTAACTATAACGGTCCTAAGGTAGCGAAATTCCTTGTCGGGTAAGTTCCGACCTGCACGAATGGCGTAACGACTTCCCCACTGTCTCCAGCATCGACTCAGCGAAATTGAATTGCCCGTGAAGATGCGGGCTACCCGCGGTTAGACGGAAAGACCCCGTGCACCTTTACTACAGCTTTACATTGGCATTAGTGACGACATGTGTAGGATAGGTGGTAGACTTTGAAGCCCGGGCGCCAGCTCGAGTGGAGTCACCCTTGAAATACCACCCTTGTCCTTATTGATGTCTAACCACGGCGCTACAACGCCTGGGACAATGTATGGTGGGTAGTTTGACTGGGGCGGTCGCCTCCCAAAGAGTAACGGAGGCGCGCGATGGTGGGCTCAGACCGGTCGGAAATCGGTTGTTGAGTGCAATGGCATAAGCCTGCCTGACTGCGAGGTTGACAAACCGAGCAGAGACGAAAGTCGGTCATAGTGATCCGGTGGTCCCGCGTGGAAGGGCCATCGCTCAACGGATAAAAGGTACGCCGGGGATAACAGGCTGATGACCCCCAAGAGTCCATATCGACGGGGTTGTTTGGCACCTCGATGTCGGCTCATCTCATCCTGGGGCTGGAGCAGGTCCCAAGGGTTTGGCTGTTCGCCAATTAAAGAGGTACGTGAGCTGGGTTTAGAACGTCGTGAGACAGTTCGGTCCCTATCTGCCGTGGGTGTAGGAGAATTGAGAGGATCTGTCCCTAGTACGAGAGGACCGGGATGGACATACCTCTGGTGGACCGGTTGTTGCGCCAGCAGCATAGCCGGGTAGCTATGTATGGTCGGGATAAACGCTGAAAGCATCTAAGCGTGAAACCCACCTCGAAACGAGTTCTCCCTTGAGAGCCGTGGAAGACCACCACGTTGATAGGCTCGGTGTGGAAGCGCGGTAACGCGTGAAGCTAACGAGTACTAATCGCTCGATCGGTTTGATCGTTCTCATTACCCATGCCCGTTACGGCTGACTTGGTCAGTATGTGACGGTTATTGATACAAATTCCGGTGTATTCATACTCATACTCGCTGTTTTTTGCCGGCTCGGTGATTATTGCGAGGAGCCTAAACCCGATCCCATCCCGAACTCGGCCGTTAAACTCCTCAGCGCCGATGGTACTGCGTCTTAAGGCGTGGGAGAGTAGGTCGTTGCCGGGCCTGCAAAACACAGCGTGTAGGATTAAGATCCCTCAATTCATGAAACAACTGGCCGCTTTGGCCGTAGAACACACGCTCTCTTCAGCATGACGCGGCTCCAAGCCGACTTTGGCCCCGTCAGCCTTCGTTGATGGAGACGCAAGTCGCTTTTGAGGCGTACACGTATTGGCGCGGGGTGGAGCAGCCCGGTAGCTCGTCAGGCTCATAACCTGAAGGTCGCAGGTTCAAATCCTGCCCCCGCAACCAAACTCAAAAAGCCCTTGATGCTTTTCGCATCGGGGGCTTTTTGCGTTTTGAGGGCTTTGGCTTGTTCTGTGCGGCAATAGCCGATACTTCGTGGCATCGAAAAATTCCAGAGGACGACCGATGCAATTTGATGACGTAATCCTGGGCCGCCGGAGTATCCGTGGCTACAAACCAGATCCTGTGCCAAAGGCGTTGATTGAGGAAGTCCTGGCTCTGGCCATGCGGGCGCCGTCTTCCATGAACACGCAGCCCTGGAGCTTCTATGTCATTTCCGGTGAGCCGCTGGATCGCATTCGTGCGGGCAACACTGAGCGTAATCTGGCCGGTGTGCCGCATTCGCGCGAGTTTCGCATCGGCCAGGCCTTTGAAGGTAAGCACCGCGACCGTCAGGTTGGCGTAGCGAAGCAATTGTTTGCTGCCATGGGCATTGCCCGCGAAGACAAAGAAGGGCGCCAGGACTGGGTGTTGCGCGGCTTCCGCCAGTTCGACGCGCCTGTCTGCGTGATCGTCACCTATGACCGCAATCTTGCTGAGAGCGATGATACGCCGTTTGACTGCGGCGCCGTCACAACCGCTCTGGTCAATGCGGCGTGGTCTCGTGGTCTGGGGGCCGTCATCAACAGTCAGGGCATCATGCAGTCGCCTGTGGTGCGCGAACATGCCGGCATTGCGGATGATCAGGTCATCATGAAGGCCGTGGCGTTGGGTTGGCCGGACGAGACTTTTCCGGCCAATGCCGTGGTCTCGGAACGCAAGAGCGTTGACGAAGCAGCCGTGTTTCGGGGGTTCGACGACTAAAGTTCAGTTTCGGGTGAACCCGAGACGCCCAAGATCACAAGGCCCGTCTGGCTCCTGCCGGCGGGCTTTTTTGGGGATACGTTGTGGCGGAATCGTTTCCCATTGCATTGACCCGTTTGGCGTCTGTGCGGCATGGTTTAGAGAGGTTGTAGTGCTGTTGATTTGGGGGCGGATGATCTTGGCTAAGATATGTGCGGCTGTGTTTTTGGCTGGTGCGGCAATTGTCTTGAGCGGGTGCTCACCAGAAGCCAAAGCAGGACTGCGGTCTTGGGCGTTCTCGCCCACCACCTATCAAGAGCGCTCTTGGCTTAACCTTGAGGCCGATGGTCCGGCGACCGGCTATGGGGACAAACAGATCGACGATAAGACGTTTGTCATCAATTCCGTCGGAAGCGAAGTGACGACCGTGGCCCAGGCTCAGGACCTCGCACTTGTGCATTCGGCCAAGCTAGGCAAGTCCCGCGGATTTGATCGGTTCATCGTACAACGCTCGCGCGCAGAGATGAGGTGTTCGCTTCACCATGCCAACCCTGTCGTCGAATTGACGGTTCGATATGGTGCCGAAAACGACTTTGATGAAGCCAAGGCTTCCTACTCCACCGATGAAGTGATCTCCGACCTAATGCCGAAAGTGCAAAGACCTGATGCGAGCACAACGGCAAAAGAGACGGCCTATGTCGCCAATATGCGCTTCTGCCGGTCGGGTGGCACAAATCAGATTGTCGATCCGGACCGAATAAAAGTCTCGGGCTAATATTCCTAAATCGCGCTGGCGGCGCCAGATCACAGTCTGCAAGGTTCACCGGGCTTGCATGACAGGTTCCCCTTGGCGGTGGGTGCAACTCTGACCGACTATTGTATTGTGCGGCGCAACAAGAGTGCGTTCCGGTTCTCTGCCGGGCGCACTCTTTTGTTTTTGCGTTCTGAAGCGGAGTTCTCGCTTGTCTCAGTTTTCTCTGCCGCGGCTCAAGCATGAGTGGCTCGGCAATATTCGTGGTGATGTGCTGTCGGGCCTGGTGGTGGCTCTGGCGCTGATCCCGGAAGCCATCGCGTTTTCCATCATTGCCGGCGTTGACCCCAAGGTCGGGCTCTATGCGTCGTTCTCAATTGCCGTGATCACGGCCATCGTTGGGGGCCGGCCGGGCATGATCTCTGCCGCAACGGCAGCGACGGCGGTGCTTATGGTCACGCTGGTGCGCGATCATGGACTTGAGTATCTGCTGGCGGCGACGGTGCTTGCGGGGCTGCTGCAGATTGCAGCGGGCTTCCTGCGGCTTGGGCAGGTGATGCGGTTTGTCTCTCAGTCGGTCATGACCGGTTTTGTGAATGCGCTGGCGATCCTGATTTTCATGGCGCAACTACCGGAGCTGATCGGCGTGCCCTGGCTGACCTATGTGATGGTCGCCGGTGGTCTTGCCATCATCTACCTGTTCCCGCGCATCACGACGGCGGTGCCGTCACCGCTCGTGTGCATCATCGTGCTGACGGCCCTGACGCTCTATTTCGGATTTGACCTGCGCAATGTGGGCGATATGGGCGAGCTGCCGTCGACGCTTCCCATCTTCCTGCTGCCGGATATTCCGCTGACGTGGGAAACGCTGGAAATCATTCTGCCTTACTCCGCTGCGGTTGCTGCGGTTGGCTTGCTTGAGTCCCTCATGACAGCCTCGATCGTGGATGACCTGACCGATACCAAGAGTGACCGCAATCAGGAGTGCATCGGGCAGGGCGTTGCCAATACGGCCACCGGCTTTATCGGCGGCATGGCCGGGTGCGCGATGATTGGTCAGTCGATGATCAATGTGAAGTCAGGCGGGCGCGGGCGGCTGTCTACCTTCTGCGCAGGCGTCTTCCTACTCTTTCTCATTGTCGTGCTGGGCGACTGGGTGAAGCAGATCCCCATGGCCGCGCTTGTTGCAATCATGATCATGGTGTCCATCGGGACGTTCAGCTGGTCGTCCATCAAGAATTTGCGCAATCACCCGCGCAGTTCGTCCATCGTGATGCTGGCAACGGTTGTGACCGTTGTTGCCACCCATAACCTTGCTATCGGCGTTCTGGTCGGCGTGCTGCTGTCAGGGATTTTCTTTGCAGGCAAGATCGCGCAGATTTTCCGGGTTACCTCGCATGTCAACGACGAAGGCACAGCGCGCACCTATGTGGTCGAGGGTCAGGTGTTCTTTGCATCCGTCGAGGACTTCCTGGCGGCCTTTGATTTCAAAGAAGCGCTGGAACATGTCACCATTAATGTATCGCGGGCGCACATCTGGGATATCTCCAGCGTCACGGCGCTCGATTCTGTGGTGCTCAAGTTCCGCCGTGAAGGCGCTGAGGTCGAGCTGATTGGTATGAACAAAGCCAGCGAGACGATTGTGGATGAACTGAGCATCAAGGATGAACCAGGTGCTCTAGAAAAAGTAATGGGCCACTAGCCATGTTGAAAACGATCGCTCTTATTGACGGTTCTGTTTACGCGCACAGTGTGTGTGATGCCGCCGCGTGGGTTTCCAACCGGGCTGGGGCCAGCGTCGAACTGCTGCATGTGCTTGGCCGCCGTGAAGGGGCTGCCGACAAGGCGGACTTCAGCGGCAATATCGGACTTGGCGCCCGCACGGCCCTGCTTGAAGAACTTGCCGAGCTTGACGCACAAAAAGCCAAGCTGACGCAAAAGCGCGGGCGGGCCCTGCTTGAAGACGCAAAGGATCACATCGTGAATGCCGGCGTGTCTGACGTCACGACATCCCTGCGCTATGGCGACATCGCCGAAACGATTCAGGAACTTGAGCTCGATGCGCATATGATCGTGGTGGGCAAGCGTGGCGAGGCTGCAGACTTTGCCAAGTTGCATCTGGGCTCAAACCTTGAGCGTGTGGTGCGATCAACCCAGCGCCCCGTGCTGGTGGCGTCGCGTAAATTTGAACCTGCTTCAAAGCTTCTGATCGCTTTTGATGGCGGTGAGAGTGTGGGTAAGGCAATTGATCATATGATCCGCAGCCAGATCTTTTCCGGCATTGCCTGCCACCTGTTGATGGTCGGTCAGGAAACCGCGGCATCCCGCACTCAGATTGAAGATGCGGCGTCGCAGCTGCGTGACGCTGGATATGAAACGAGCTGTGACATCAAGCCGGGGCAATCTGAGAAGGTCATTGCAGCAGAGGTTGAAGCGGGTGGATATGGGTTGCTGGTGATGGGAGCATACGGGCATTCCCGCATTCGCAACCTGATCATCGGGTCAACGACAACGGAAATGATCCGCTCCTGCATGATCCCGATTTTGCTCTACCGCTAGGCAGAGCAACTCCAAACGAAAAAGGCCCGCTGTGCGAATTGCACAGCGGGCCTTTTTGTATCGTATGTCTACGCCCTAGGCGACTTTTACATCTTCCAGGAAATCATCAACCTGCCGACGCAAGTTGGATGTCTGGCCGGTGAGTTCGCCCACGGCATCCACCACTTGTGTCGCGGCGCGACTGGTTTCATCGGCGCCTTGGTTCACGCCCGTTAGTGACCGTGAAACTTCATCCGTCCCGCCGGCGGCTTCCTGCACGTTACGGGCGATTTCACCTGTCGCTGCAGACTGCTCTTCCACTGCCGAGGAGATGGATGTGGAAATGCCATTTAGTTCATCTACCGTCTTGGCGATTGACTCAATGGCGGTCACGGCACCACCGGTCGCACTCTGGATATCTCCAATGTGCTGACCGATTTCGTCCGTGGCCTTCGCTGTCTGTGTTGCCAGGGTTTTCACTTCTGATGCCACAATGGCAAAGCCCTTGCCGGCCTCACCGGCGCGCGCGGCCTCAATCGTTGCATTGAGGGCCAGGAGGTTGGTCTGCTCAGCAATGTCACTTATGAGACTCACCACTTCGCCGATCCTGTCAGCAGCTTCAGCAAGCTGGCGGACAGTTCCCTGCGTCTCATCAGCCTGGCTCACCGCACGGGTCGCCACGCCTGCAGATTGCTCTACCTGGCGGGCAATTTCGCGAATGGATGAACTCAACTCCTCAGCTGCAGACGCAACGGTCTGAACGTTTGTTGATGTCACCGTGGAGGCGTTTGTTGCAGTCGACGCCTGTGTGCGGGTTTGATCCGCGATGCTGGACATGGACTGAGCCGTGGCCTGCATCTCTTCTGCCGCACCGGCGACACTTTGCAGGACATTGGACACCGTCTCGTCGAAGTTTGCCGTCAACTGTTCGAGTTGCTTGGCGCGCTCGAGCTGAACGGCCTGGGCTTCAGCCTGCTCGGCCTGCAGGCGTTCTGCTTCAATCATTGATTGTTTGAAGACAACGAGCGCCTCGGCCATTTCACCGACTTCGTCCTTCTGGTTGGCGGCAGGAATATCAATGTCCTTGTCACCCCCTGACAGGCGTCGCATGGCGGTTGTCATTGCACCAATCGGTTTGGCAATACCGCTGCCGATGAGCCACGCCGCGGCTGCACCGACCATGACGGCAAGCAACACCGCGACGATCACCACGAGAACGGCATTCTGCATAGCTGCTGTCGCCTGTGGCCCCATACGATCCTGCTCGGCCGTGGCCTCGCTTACCAGATTGGTCGTCGCCTGCATGATCTGAGGGCCGACGGCATCCAGTCTGTTGGCAATGATGGCGTTGCGTTCAACAATGATGGTGTGAACCTGTTTGAAAGTATCGCTGTATGCTGCGGCACCTTCCATTACCTCACCTGCAAGTTGGCGCCGCTGTGGATTCTGCAATTCCGTCAGCATGGCACCTGTAGCAGCTGTCATTGCCTCGAGTTCACCAAGAACGCGGTCAAAATCTGCTTCCATATTATCGACGAGGTATTTCTGGACGTAGAATCGAGCAAGCATCAGGTGTTCTTGCGTAACGCCTGCGCGATAGGCAGCCGGCGTATCACCGTCGCGTGCCGCTGTTTCCATGATACTGGAGAGCTTCTTGCGGATCTGAGGCCCAATCGCGTTGAGCCCTTCATTGACGAGCGCATCGCGTTCAGCCCGAAATGACACGACCTCCTCAAAGGCGTTCTCATAAGCGGTGAGATCATTTTCGATGGTTGTAAGAAGCTCGTCTTTCGTGACGTCCGCATTGAGTGCTCTCGCGCTTTCTGCGGCTTCAATGGCGAGTTTCTGAGCAGTCCGTACGCGGTTCGCACTGGCTTCATCACCACGGATTATGAAGTCTTTCACGCCCAGACGGGTATCGCGCATATGGGTCGCGACTTCCGCCAAGGCATTGGATTGGCGCGCCAGTTCCCGATAGGACTGAAACGTATCGCTGCCGCGTAGCAGTTCAAATATTGAGACGCCGCCAATGGCGACCAGTAGGGTCAGCACAAGACCAAATCCACCGAAGGTTTTGGTCTGAATTCGAATATCGTTGAGCCAATTCATTGAATTGCCCTCCTGTCAGCACAGCGTCCCCTCTGGCTGGTTTGAAAACGGCCAAGCAGGCCTCTCGGGTTTTCAAACTTCCCCTATAAGTTGCACAGGCGAGATAACAAATCGTGAATGGTTGAGAGATGTCTGGCCAATCAGCTTATGGGCGAGTGGTTGGTCAGCATGAAACCGCAGCAGGTGACGGCTTTTTCCTTCGTGGGTTTTAGTCGCGCTGGCCGCGCCAGCGATCGATGACGGCATCCACGAATTCAGCGCTGCCGCGATCTTCCTTCCAACCCTCTGAGAAGGAGGCCCCGCTGGAGCGAGGCGCAAATCCATCAGGCAGCCGGTCGAACCGAATGCGCATGGGCAGAGGGACGCCTTCACCAATGGCAATTGCTTCGCCATTGCCCATGGATGGAAGGAACTCAAGGAGACTGACCGCGGCGTCTGACACAGCTGCCTGCACAATTTCCTGGTCGTTCTGGTTTGTCAGGCGCATGGCAAAAATGGTGCTGGTCTGAGACAGGATCGTGGGATCAATCTCTGATGGACGCTGAGTAACCACGCACAGACTCACACCGTATTTGCGCCCTTCCTTGGCAATCTTCGAGATGGCGCGCTTCGTTGGTTCAAAGCCAAGTGCCGCGTTGCGTGGCACGTAGCGGTGTGCTTCTTCGCAGACAATGGTGATGGGCACCTGACGATCGCTCCACATGGCTAAGTCAAAGGCCATACGGCAGACGACTGAGACAACCACGTTGAGAATTTCAGCGGGGACGCCGGACAGGTCCATCACGGTGATGGGGCGGCCTTCCACGGGCACACGGAAGATGCGACCGATCACATCACGCATGATGTCGCGCACGGTCAGGCCTCCGAACATGAAGGCGTAACGTCCGTCGACGGTCAGCGCTTCGATGCGTGCCTTCAGACGCTTGTACGGGACGAGGCTCTCGGGCTTGTCGAGTTTACCCATCATCGTGTCCAGCATCTGGATCAAATCCGAGATGCGGTAGGGTACGGGGGTATCGACGGTGATTGTGTTGCCGCCGCCGCTTGGCGTCTTGCGGACGAGGGATGATGCTTCGCCTGCGCCTGCGCGGTAATTCTGCTTCGCGATCGGAATAATTTCGCGCAGCACTTCCATTTCGACCCGGCGTCCGGGTTCGCCACCCAGGAGAACTTCGACAAGCTCATCGAAATTCAACAGCCAGTAAGGCAGTTGAAGCGTCTCGGGTCCAATGACTTCCGCCTGATCGCCGAAGGCCGGGGCGTATTCATTGTGTGGATCAAGAACCACGATGTGAGCGTTTTTGTGCTCCTGCATCATGCCCCGCAGAATGAGCGAGACCGCGCATGATTTGCCGGTGCCAGTGGTGCCAACAACCGCGAAGTGTTTCGCGAGCAGATCATCTGGAATGATGTGCGCAGGAATGTTCTCGTCCTGCTGGATCGATCCAATGCGCACGAGACCTGTGGCGTCGCTGCTGAAGATGACGCTCAGGTCTTCGCCGGCAGCCAGATGGACTTCAGATCCAAGTGTGGGAAATGCTGATACGCCGCGTCGGAAGTTTCGGTTCTGTGCGCCGTCGCGTGCGGTGATGATCTCGCCGACCATTTCGATTTCGAGAATTTTGAGCTCATGCTCGTCGGCGCGGCTGGCCGGCACCGGAATGCTGAGGCCGGAAACAATGCCAATCACCAGGCCTTCACGGCTGATGATCTTGACCAGCGAGCCCATGGAGGGTGTGCCGCCGGTGGGTTTGCCATGCTCATCGCTGTCCAGAACCACAACGGCCTGTGCGCCGGAGACCGACACAATACGACCGATCGCAAAACCTGCCGTGGCTGCGAGGCGCGGCGTGGTCTCGCCGATGCTGCTGAGTTTTTTTGTCTCTACCATGTGACCGTTGTCCCCCTAATCAACGGTTGCCGTCATTGCTAACGGTGCCGACTTCCTGACGCGGTGTATTGGAAAGCGAATGAGTGCTGTGGTGCCGGCACCTGGCGTGCTCGAAATGCTGAATGTGGCGTCGTGCAGTTCAGCGAAGGCTTTTGCGAGGGGCAGACCAAGACCGGTGCCCTCCTGCTGGCGAGCCAGTGTCCCGTCCACCTGGCGAAAGGGTTCCATGGCTGTGGCCAACTGGCCTGGTGTCATGCCAATGCCGGTGTCAGCCACAAAAAGGGCCACACCCAGACCGGCTTTGCGTGCGCCGAGCGTTACCTTGCCGCCTGCGTCCGTAAACTTGATGGCATTGCCGGCAAGGTTGATGAGCGTCTGCTTCAAGCGACGCTCATCGGCCTCAAGATTCTGCAGACCGTCTTCAATGTCGATGGTCAGTGTCAGCTGCGCCTGTTCGGCCCGTTCGGCGAGCATGTTCTGGATGCCCGCAAACAGATCTGTCGCGGATACTTCCTGGAAATCGAGTTCCAGGCGCCCGCTTTCGATGCGCGACATATCGAGAATGTCGTTCACAACGTGGAGCAGGTGTGTGCTTGCCTCGTGGATGTCGCCTGCGTAACTCTGGTACCGCTCCCAGCTTTCAGCGTCAGAGCCAAAGCGGCCTTGATGGATGATTTCTGAAAAGCCGAGAATGGCATTGAGCGGTGTGCGCAGTTCATGGCTCATATTGGCCAGGAACTCGCTCTTCGCGCGGCTTGCAGTCTCAGCTTCCTTGGAGGATGCGACCAGTGCCAGCTCAGAGCGGCGGCGGTCGATCTGTGCCCCCAGTGTCGAGGAGTAGTTCGACAGCAGCGATCTTGAGCCGGGATTTTTGTCAGTGTTGCGCAGCATGAATTCGACCAAAACAACCATCAATCAGTTTAATGGTAGTAAGTAAGTCCTAATGAACGCATAAGGCTGAAGCCCTTGTTTTTAATGAGAATTGGGGAGGTTGAGTCCCGCAATGCCACACCCTAATTTGAACCGTTGTTCATAAATTGAGCTGAGTTTTTTGGATCCGCATGCCCCGTAGCCAGTCTTCCGCAAGGTCAGCCTCAGCCCCTCCGATCGACCGGACTCTGAAAATCTGGCCGGATGGCTGGCGTGCCGCGACCGCTGTGATGGTCATGGCCGGCGTCTATGTGCTGGCGCATATGCTTGTCCGCCTGCCGTTCTCCGATGTGATTGCCGTCGACTGGGTGGGGGAAACGCTCTACGCGCAGACACTGGATTGGGGGCAGACGCCGAAATATCCGCCTCTTCCCGCCTGGGCCTTGTGGGCGGTGCACCAGATCACGGGGCCTGGCGCGCTCAGCACACTGATCGTCAAATATGCAGCCCTGTGGGGCGCTTTTGTTGCCTACTTCTTTGCGGCACGCCGGGTGCTGGCTCATGACGGCTGGGCTGTCCTGGCGACCTTGTCCGTCCTGTTGCTGTTTCAGGTCGCGTGGAACGCCCATGAAGGTGTGACGCACACCATCTTTTTGACGCTGGCGGCACCATTGACGCTGCTCACGGTTTTACGGGCATCGTCTGCGTCGTCTTCTGGTGAGTGTGTATGGGCGTATGCGGGCATTGGGGCCGTGGTTGCCATGGGGGCGCTGTCCAAGCAGGCGTATTTTGCCGGTCTGGCCGCCTTGCTGCTCGCGATGCTGATGCAGCCGGGATATCGGCGGGTGTTGTTCAGTTGGTATTCCCTGATCGCCATTGCTGTGGCTGCGCTCTTGGCGGGCCCACACTATGTATGGGCGCTTACGAGCGGGTTTGATTTTGGGGGTGCGGCCAGCGCAACCTTGGCGCGTCCGGGCATTGAGGGCGTCGCCGCGCAGATTCTATCGGGATTGTGGTCCAGCATTCGGGCACCCTTGTTGTTCTTGTCACCGCTGATCCCGTTGATGCTGATCATCGTGCCGCGCGCCTTTGCGCCTGCGGCTATCGCACATCCCGGCACGCACGGCGCAACCGGTGCTGACCCTGTTCGGCTCGTGCGCGACATCGTGCTGTTTGGGATCGCAGTCCTGATCGTCCCGGTCCTTGTGGCTGGTGTCGCTCACTATGGAGAACGCTGGATGCACCCGCTGATGCTGCTGGCACCGATCTATCTGGTTGCGGCCATGCGGGCGGCCCGCCCCAACCGCCGACAGGTCAGGGCTTTCATGTGGGTGATCCTCGGGCTCACGCTGGTTGCTCTTGGATGGCGTCTTGCGGGTTTTGTGTATCCCTCTCAAGTCACCTGCGGAAAATGTCGCCTTGAAGTTCCGTATGCAGACCTTGCTGACAAAGTGCAGGATCTGGGTTTTTCCAGCGGTACCATTCTGGCCGGGGATGAGCACATTGCCGGCAATCTGCGGACGCATTTTCCAGCGGCTCGCGTGGTGGCGCTCAATTACGGCTACTACGATCCACCGACCCGTGACGCTGGCTCATCCGCCAACGGGCAGTGCCTCATCGTGTGGCGCGGGGGTGAAAGAGACGCGACCGTTGTGGTTCCCGCAACCGCGCTCAGCTATGCAGACCTTACGGGGTTGCCGGATGATGCACGCGTTGAAGCCTATCGGCTGCCGCATGGCCATGCATTCCTGCCGGATGACTACAAGACATCCCAGTTTGCCGCAGTTTTGATGCCCGGCTCAGGGCGCTGCCGTTAGGCCTGTTTTGAAGCGGCGGGCTGGTGCTCGGTTGCCTCGGCGCCGGGGCCGGGGACCGCCTGCATGTCTTTGGCCTGGATGGGCTCGCCGCAATCAGGACATGTCAGTTGGGGTGTGATGAAGCCACCGCATGGCTTGTGGCGCGTTACGACGGGTGGTCCTGCGTCTCCCGCCATGTGCTTGTCACCCCAATTGGTAAGCGTGATGATGATGGGATAGAGATCTCGGCCTTTTGGGGTGAGACGATATTCAAACCGCGCAGGGCGCTCTTCGTAGCGGACCCTGTCGAGCACTCCTTCTTCCACCAACTTCTTCAGTCGCTGAGACAGAACCGGGCGTGCAATGCCGAGGCGCTTTTCGAAATCCTCAAAACGGCGGATGCCAAGAAAGAGATCGCGCAACACCAGCATGGTCCATCTGTCGCCAATGACGGACATGGTCCGGGCAACGGAACAGGAGACTTTTGGAAGGTCGTTCCAGCGCATTTTCATTGGCTCCAGCACGTGGGCAAAGGGGTCAGTGTGGGACGAGAGACTTGCAGCATTTCACACCCTGATTTGCATAATTCTACCTTGACGCGTTTTGTTTTTGAACCCACCTTCCAGCCATCGTTTTGGCCGGTTTCCGGCCTTTTTTGGATGAGGCACGGGCGTACATGACCAATTCTGCTGAGAAAACCAAAGGCCCCGTTGTTGAACGTGCAGGTGACGAGTGGCGGCCGACGGACCATGCGATGGGTCCATTTGGCGGTCTGCATGGCGGTGTTGTGTCCGGCCTGCTGACCAGCGAACTGGAGGCCATGGGCATCGACAAGGGGTGGGGTCAGCCTGTGTCTGCGACTGCCTATCTGGTCCGGCCTGCCCCTCTGGAGGCGTTTGAGACCCGAACGGAAATTGTACGTGAAGGGGCGCGGCTTACGGTTGTGGAGAACAGTCTCATTGCCGGTGGCAAGCTACGATCCAAGGTCAGCATGGCGTTTTTGAATGATGTTCCAGTGCCGGGCATGGAGCCTCATCCTGACGCGCCGAGTGATCCCAACGCTTTGACCGGGTGGGATTTCAGCCCCGTCTTCAACACCAAGACCTATCTGTCCGCAGTTGAAGTGCGCGACGACGAGGCTGCCCGCATGGTCTGGGTACGTCCCAAACAGCCACTGACTGCAGCTTCCACGCCGTTTGCCCAAACAATCGCCATCGCCGACTACGCCACATTGTTTGTGACCTATCTGGATGGTGAGCGTCCCAAGGCTGGTGGGTGGCCCAATGCAGATATTTCCCTGCATCTCTCCCGCCTCCCAGAGGGGGAGTGGATCGGCGTTCGGCCGCGTAGCAGTTGGCACCCCAATGGGACCGGCTTTACCGAGGCAGAAATATTTGACGCGCGCGGGTGGATCGGGCGGTCCGGCCAGAGCGTGGCGTTGCTGCCGATGCCTGAAGACGCTTAGGGCAGTCTCTACCGAACGACCGGTGGGAAGGGTGCATCGGGGTCGCCATTCTCTTCGCGCACGGCCTTGCGATACGCCTTGGGCGATTTGTAGGCGCCATAGGCTTTGAAGTCCGACGGCTTGGCGGGAACAAGTTTGCCTTTGGTTTTGGGCATTATCTTGTAGAGCTTCCCATCGCGGCCGATGATCGGCAGGGGTGCCTTGCGGCGAGAGAAGACGCGGCGCATGGAAGCGGACTCATCCACGAAGGCTTCGAGTTCCTCGTCATCTTTTTCAAACAGCAGCTCATAGGCGTCCAGGAACTCATCGACGAATTCCTTTTCCACGCTGGCAAGGTTGGACAGAACCCAGCAGCGATCTTCAAAGGACCAGTAGTATCCAAGTCCCACAAGCTCGCGCTTCTTGTTGAAATAAGGGAAGAACGGGAAAGCCCGGCAAGCGAGCGTGCGATTGTCACGTTCACAAAAGGCGGCACCCTTGCACTCAATCGCCTTGCAGCTTGAGTGGAGATCATCAACGATTTCGCGGCTGGTCTTGTCGAAGGGTTCAAATTTGCTCCACAGGTCCGTGCGGCCCTTGAGAAGCTTCCACTCTGACTTTTGAACAATCGGGATGGCATGTCCGGTGGTGCAGCACACCGGCTCGCCACCATTGAGCGGCGCGCAATAGCGCCCGCAATCATGACGCGACGCGATGGACGCGCCGAAACGGGCGTAAATCTCTGCGAAGTCTTTGGCTTTGGCCGTCATGCCGCTACTCGTTCTCATTACAAAATTCAATTTGCCGAATCGGGCAACTATAGCGTGGGAATTATCTGTGTTACTGCAAACTCGCGCCTGTCCCGCTCGTTGCTGACTTGATGGCGCAACAAAGCCACAGCGGACGGCAAAGGAAAATTCATGCGTTCTTTCGGTGTTGTGATCGTCATCATCGCGCTGGCCATTCCAGCCTACTGGTTTGCACAGCTTGCGCCGAACCGCGATGCGGAAGCCCTGTTCAGTCAGTATCTTGGTGTGACAGCGCTGGTTGCCATGGGGCTGTCACAGTTGCTGGCGACGCGCATGGCAGTTCTGGAGCCAATCTTTGGCGGGCTTGATCGCATCTATGTGCTGCACAAATGGCTTGGTGTCGGGGCCATTGTCGCCATTCTTCTCCATGACACGATTGACGCCGACATGGAGGCTCTTGGCCGCCAGACGGGCTTGATGGAGTTTGCAGAGACCCTGGGTGAGATAAGCCTTTATGGCATTCTCATTCTTGGCGTTCTGACCATTGCAACGTGGGTGCCGTATCAGTTCTGGCGTTTGACGCACAAATTCATGGGGGCGTTCTTCGTCCTGTCTGCACTGCACTTCATCTTTATCGGCAAGCCATTCGACCTAGGTGATCCCCTTGCTGTTTATGTCCTGGCGATTTGTGCCGTCGGAACCCTTTCCTACCTCTACACACTGGTACCCTTTGGCGTTCTTCAGGGTAGAGCCGCCTATGAGGTGGCGTCGGTCGATAAGACCGGCGATACGGTTGCCATCAGCCTTAAACCCCTGAGGGGCGGCATCTCCCACAGGGCCGGCCAGTTTGCTTTCGTCTCTTTTGTTGTGCCGGGCAAAAGTGAAGTTCATCCCTTCACCATCAGTGCGGCGCCCAACGCGGACAAGACCATTCGGTTCACCGCCAAGGCTCTTGGCGATTACACGCGATCATTGGGTGAGCTTGCGGTGGGAATGCGGGCGCGAGTCTCGCGGGCCTATGGTCACTTCCAGTCATCAAAACGGGGAAGCTGCGATGTCTGGATTGGGGCCGGTATCGGGATCACGCCGTTTCTGGCCTGGTCTGGCCGACGTGACCTGGTGCCGCGACCAACACACCTGTTTTATTGCGTTCAATCCAAGAGCAATGCAGTAGGCCTTGATGAGCTTGAGGCTGCGGCAGCTGCTGATCCAAATCTGACATTGCATGTGGTGGATTCAACTGTGTCCGGACGCCTGACTGCGGATCAGATTTCTGATGCCATTGGCGGTGTCGGCAAGGGCGTGAACGCGCATTTCTGTGGTCCCACGCCCATGCGCAAGGCATTAAAGGACGGCCTGGTCGCCAAAGGGATGCGCCGAAGCGCATTCCACTACGAAGAATTTGAAATCAGGTCAGATTTGGGCCTGCGCAAATTCTCGGGCTGGCTGATCGCGCGCGGCGTGCGCCGTTTCAGCAAGACTGCTAGTAGCTAAGGCAACGGTTCAGCTTTTTCTGATTGCCGTTGTAGCGTTTCCAGCACCCATCGCGCAGGGCATCGCGCCAATGGGCCTGCCCGTTGAGGCATGAATGCCGCTTGCGGTCATTGCCGCTGTAGCGCTGCCAGCAGCCGTCCTTGAGGGCGTTCTGCTGCAGGTCCGACAGGCCGGATGATCCGCCGCCGCCGAAGAGCCCGCCACCGCCGGAATTGTTGTTTCCATAGTAGCCGCCCTGATCGCGACCATTGTTGTCGCCATAATATGGGTCGTTGCCGTAGTACCCATCGCGGTTCTGCCGGTTGCCATAGCGGTTATTGCCATGCTGGCCATTGCCGTAGGGGCCATCATTGTAATATCCGTCATCATACGGATCGTTCTCATAGTAGCCGCCGTGCTGGTTGCCGCCGCCGTAGTAGCCACCGCCGCCGCCGAGGTTGCTCATGTTCAAACAGCGGTCGAGCTTGGATCCGTTGCCGGAGTAGCGGGCATGACACCCATCAATAAGGGCGTTTTTCCAGTGAGCCTGACCGTTCAGGCACTGGTAGCGCTTGTTTTGATTGCCTGAGTAGCGTTTCCAGCACCCATCCTTGAGGGCGTTGCGCTGCAGATCGCTCATGGCCGAGCGTGCGTCGCCATATTGCGCGCTGGCTGGTGCTGAGATCAAAACTGTGGCGGCAAGAGTGCCAATGATGGCGAGGCTGTTGATGAGAAAGCGGCGCATCCTGTGACCCCCGGATAGGTGATGCGAGTGAATATTCAGATTACAGTATGGGGGACAAGATGACGCCAACATGAACGAAAAAAGGCCCCGGCAGTTGCCGGGACCATTTCAGTGTCTGTGTGGTGTGCGTGGTTAAGCGGCGGTGCGCTTGTCCAGGGGCACAACTTCGCGTTGTTCTTCACCTACATAGGCTGAAAGCGGACGGATCAGCTTGTTGTCGGGTACCTGCTCCATGATGTGAGCGGTCCAGCCTGTAATGCGGCTCATGACGAAAAGTGGCGTGAACATGGGAATGTCGAAGCCCATCAGGTAGTATGCAGGACCTGCCGGGAAATCGAGGTTTGGATAGATGTTCTTGTCGTCGATCATGGTCTGAGCCAGGTTCTTGGACATTTCCACCCACTTCTCGCCGCCCTTGATTTCAGCCATCTTGTAGAAAGCTTCTGTCATGGTTGGCACGCGGCTGTCGCCGGACTTGTAGACGCGGTGGCCAAAGCCCATGACCTTGCGCTTTGATGCCAGAGCATCGCGCAGCCACTGAGCGGCTTTCGCAGGATCATCGATTTCGATCATCATGTGCATCACAGCTTCATTGGCGCCGCCGTGAAGCGGGCCTTTGAGTGCGCCGATGCCGCCAACAACGGACGAGTAGATGTCAGATGTTGTGGACGTGATCACACGGGCTGCAAATGTGGACGCGTTGAATGAGTGTTCCGCATACAGGATCATCGAAATGTCGAAGCAGTCGATGACTTCCTGAGCGGGCACTTCGCCAAAGCACATGTTGAAGAAGTTTTCGGAATACCCGAGTTCAGGGTTTGGCGCGATGGGCTCCAGACCGTTGCGACAGCGGTAATCAGCTGCGATGCAGGTCGGGATGCGGGCCAGCATCTTGATTGACTTTTCGAGGTTTGACTCGTGGCTCGCGTCTTCCGTTGTCGGGTCTTCCTGACCAAGGAAGCTGACGGCGGTGCGGATCGTGTCCATCGGATGCGCGTTCTTGTTGAAGCGTTTGATGACGGCGAGCAGGTCGTCAGAGATTGCGCGGAAGCCGATTTCCTGTTCAACCAGCTGGGCGAGCTGGGCCTTGTTCGGCAGCTGTCCGTGCCACAGTAGATAGGCTGTCTGCATGAAGTCGGCATGCTTGCACAGGTCCTGCACGGCATAGCCGCGATAGGTGAGAGAGTTTGTCTCGTGCATCACCTTTGAAACGGCGGTGGTGTCGGTTACGACACCGGCAAGGCCGTATTTGATGTCTTCGGCGGGTACGTCGCTCATTTGGTTCTTACCTCCTGTTGCCGGCCACTGCGGTGTGCCGCAAGACCGGGTGTCGTTCGTCTCAGACCTTGAAGTTGAAGATCGATGTATCGAACTTGTTGTAGTCTTCGTAATTCAAAAGCTCATAGAGCCGGGCGCGGGTCTGCATGTCCGGCACGACGCCTTCCTGAGTACCTTCGTCGCGAATGCGCTCGAACGCGCTCTCCACAGCACCCATGGCAAGACGCAGGCTGGTGACCGGATAGATCACCAGATTGATGCCGAGATTCTGCATCTGTTTGGTGGTGAGCAGATCGGATTTCCCGAATTCGGTCATGTTGGCAAGGATGGGAACATCAATGCCCTTGCGGAAAGCTTCAAAGTCGCTTTCGTCCTTCATGGCTTCCGGGAAGATGGCGTCAGCACCGGCATCCACATAGGCCTTTGCCCGATTGATGGCAGCTTCCAGACCTTCCATGGAACGCGCGTCTGTGCGGGCCATAATGGTGAAGTTGGGGTCCTTGCGGGCTTCAACAGCAGCCTTGATGCGGCGGACCATGACTTCCGTCGGCACCACTTCCTTGTTGTCGAGATGGCCGCAGCGCTTGGGGTTCAACTGGTCTTCCAAGTGGAAGCCGGCCAAGCCCTGGTTCTCCATTTCCACCATCGTACGGTAGGAGGACATGGGCTCCCCAAAGCCCGTATCCACGTCAATGAGGCAAGGCAGGTTGGTGGAGCGGGCAATCTGATAGCCACGGGTGGCCACTTCAGAAAGAGTGGTCAGGCCGATATCCGGCAGTCCAAGATCAGCAGAGAGCACGGCACCCGAAATGTAGATGCCGTCAAACCCCTGTTCTTCCAGCAGGCGGGCTACAAGGGGAGAGAAAGCCCCGGGGACGCGCTGAAGCGTCCCCGAGTTGATCCCGTCCTTGAAGGCCTTGCGCTTTTCAGCAGCGGTCTTCGTGACATTCAGCATTAAAAGATGCCCTTCTTGTCGGCGATGCGCTTCACTTTCGCTGCAGGCACCTGGACGTTCAGGTCGCCCAGTTCATCTGCCTTGAGCTTGGGAAGACGCTCAGCTGTTTCAATGAAACGATCAGCTTCGTTCTTGGTGATGATGCCGTCTGTCAGCGTCATGAACTTGTTGATGTAGTGCTCACGCTCAAACGGACGTGCGCCGTAAGGGTGCGCGTTGGCCACAGCCATTTCGTCTTCCAGCTGAGTGCCGTCCTTGAAGATGATTTCGATGCGCGCACCGAATGCTTTCACCTTCGGGTCACGTGAGTGGTAGCGCTCTGTCCACTTTGGATCTTCCGTGGTGCGGATTTTGTGCCACAGGCGCACGGTGTCCGGACGAGCGGCCCGCTTGGGTGCGTATGACTTGACGTGGTGCCATGCACCGTCCTGAAGGGCGACGGCGAAGATGTACATGATCGAGTGGTCCAGCGTTTCGCGGCTGGCCTTGGGATCCATCTTCTGTGGGTCGTTTGCGCCCGTACCAATCACATAATGTGTGTGGTGTGACGTGTGGATGACGACTTCCTTGATCTTGTCGAAGTCGTCGATCTTTTCACCCATGCGGAACGCAAGGTCGATGAGCGCCTGGCTCTGGTACTCCGCAGAGTGTTCCTTGGTATAGGTTTCCAGGATCGCGCGCTTGGGCTCGCCGGCACCGGGAAGTGGCACAGTGTAGTCAGCAGTCGGACCATCAAGGATCCACGCGATGACTGAATCTTCGCCTTCATAGATTGGTGAGGGTGCACCTTCACCGCGCATGCAGCGGTCGACCGCTTCGATGGCCAGCTTGCCAGCGTGGGATGGTGCAAACGCCTTCCAGGATGAGATTTCACCCTTACGCGACTGACGCGTTGACACCGTAGTGTGTAGCGCCTGCTGGATTGACTGATAGATGGTATCTGTCGGCAGTTTCAGCATCGCGCCGATGCCGCCGGCAGCTGATGGCCCGAGGTGAGCGATGTGGTCGATCTTGTGCTCGTGGAGGCAGATGCCCGTTACGAGGTCGACCTGGAGTTCGTAACCGGCTGCGAGGCCGCGAACGAGGTTCTTGCCGGTCTGGCCGGTCTGCTGAGCGACTGCCAGGATCGGCGGAATGTTGTCGCCGGGGTGTGAGTAGTCAGCAGCAAGATAGGTGTCGTGGAAATCGAGTTCGCGAACGGCCGTGCCGTTTGCCCATGCGGCCCACTCAGCGTGGAAACGCTGGTTGTTCGGCATGCCGAACACGGTTGCGCCGTTTTTGCGCGGATGTGCCAGTGCCTGCACGCGTGCGGTTGCCGGTGCATGGCGGTTGACGGAGGCGATGGCGACGGACGCGTTGTCGATCACGCGGTTGATGATCATCGCTTCGACGTCTTTTTCGACCGGCACTTTGTCAGCGCAGACTTCGGCCATCTTCCAGGCGAGCTGCTTCTCGCGCGGCAGATGTTTCTTGGATGGATAGACGCGGACTTTGTGCTTCTTCATGGGGAAGTTTCTCTCGATCGGTTTTGTTGCGATATCCGGTTGCGGGCCTGAGGACAGGCCGGGTCACGGACAGGGTTTAAGGGGACCCGTTTTTATTGGCGCGCGCACAAATGCGTGCAGCAGCTACGCGTGCATCCAATTTGGGCGCCACTTTGGCTTTTTCCCTTTGTGAGTCAAGCTTTTGGCCGCATTTAGCGCAGGGTGAGCGCGCTGCTTACACACTTGTACGCAAAACGAAAAACCCGGCTGACGCAGCGGCAACGGGGGGTCAGCCGGGTTCATCGAACGATTGTTGTGTGGAAGGCGCTTAGAACGAAACAGACGTGCCGATATAGGCCGTTCTTGGTTCGCCCGGGAAATAGCGGAAACTGCGGAAAGCAAAGTCCGCCCGCTCTGCGAATTCCACATTTCCGATATTCATGATGCGACCTGTGACCTGGACATTCTCAGTTACGTCCACACGGGCGCGCAGATTGAGCACGTTGTGGCCGTCATACTCGTTGATGTTGGCGGCATCGACGAAATACTCATCGACGAACACATATTCGAGTTCCGCCCGTGCGCGGTCCATGAACTCCCAGCCCAGGCGTGCGTTCCCTGTCCAGCGCGGGGCGCTATCCACATCGGTGCCGGACCGGATCGCTTCCGTCTGCTGGGCCGCGCTTGTGATGGGCCGGTCGAACTCATATTGATGCACCGCGTAGGTGCCGGACACGCCGAGATCAAAACCCAGCGGCAGGTCCGCTGTGCCATCAAACTCAATGCCGCGATGGGATGTCTCGCCGTCTGTCACATTGAAGCCGTCTGCGTCGCGGAAGAAGAAGTTGTCCTTCTCGGCATAGAACCCGGCGAGTGAGGCGGACACGGGACCGACCTGCGTACGTGCGCCGACCTCGTAGCTGTCCAGCGTTTCTGAATCGATATCGCCAACGACCTGATTGCGCTGCAGGCGATAGAGGTCCGTCACTTGTGGTGCGCGTGCGGCACGGGAGATGTTGGCGTAAACCTCCGTGCCTTCCGTTACTTCATGGACGATGCCGAGCTTCGGCGTGACGTTGAAGAAGTCGTCCGTGCGGTCTGCGGCGCGCTGAAAACGACCTACCGTGTTGGACGCCGTCCTGTTGTCATAGTCGTAGCGCGTCCAGTCAAAGCGCACGCCGGTGGTGACACGGGTTTTCGGGGCCACCTGCCATTCCGCATGAACATATGGAGCGACAACAGTCTGCGTGGCTTCAAAGTCGTAATGGATGCCTTGGGTAAATGTTCCAAAAGTCGGACGCGACTGGGTCTCCTTGAGGTAGCCATTGGTGTACTCAAGGTCGAGACCGGCAACGATTGAGTGGCCGCCTTCGAGGTCCACATAAAGAGATGTCAGTGCGCCGGCGCTCCAGTGGCCGGTTTCCTCAAGAGACTGGTCGGGCACAAAGTGGCGCAGGAACTCCATGTCGTTGACGCGCGCAAAGGGCGTGACAGACAGTGTCATTGCCGGGCTGATTTCGCGGTCCCAGCGCAGGGATGTGCGCAGTGACCAGGCATCGCGAAACGCTTCAGGGTTGGGGTTGGACCGCGCGATGTCGCTTTGGCGATAGGCTTCAAAGCCGCGAATGAATCCAGCCGTTTCCTGGTTCAGGTTCTGACCCGAAATCAGAAATTTAAAAGTGTCGGCACCGGACTCATGCAGGAGACTGACGGTTGCCTTTTGCTGGCCCACGCTGGCCTGTTCGCGGAAGCTCTCGTCTTCCAGCAGTGCCACGCTGGCGCGATAGGCTGTGTTGTCCGTGATTGCACCAGTAACATCCGCCGTGCCCTTGTCGCGGTGGCCGCCCGTCTCAAACGACAGCGTGCGCTTGGCAACGAAACTGGGGTCCGGTGTGATGACATTGATGAGGCCGTGCACAGCGTTGGAGCCATAGAGCGCGGAGCCGGGGCCGCGCACCACTTCGATGCGCTCCGCTGTTTCAAACTGCGCGTCGAACAGGCCGTTGACGTTGCCCCAACCAGCTGCACGAAGGCGGATTCCGTCTTCGAGATAGAGGAACGAGCCCTGGCCGGCACCGCCGGTGAGAACCGGTGAACGAATGGAGGTCAGGTGCTCCTGTCCGTCATTGGAATGCACATAGACGCCTGGCACGCGGTTGAGCAGTTCAGCCGCGTTGTCCTGACTGACGAGTTCGATCTCGTCGCTTTCAACAACTGACGTGTTGCCTGCCAGTTCGCTTTCCGGCTGCGGCGACCTCGTGGCCGTGATCACCACAGGATCCAGCTCGACAGCGGACTGCGCAGCGGCTTCCTGGGCTACGGATGCGGTGGCGAAAGAAGCGGTGGCGGCTAGCAGAGCCGATGCGGCGACTGCCAAACCCAAGTGGTTTGGTCGGGTATTTTCCATGGGTCACAGCAATAAAGCCGCAGGAACACTGCCGCAAGCACCTATTGGGCGAGCAATATGCGTATCTGTGCTCATCGTTAACCTCACGCAACCTTTGCGCGACATATATAGCGTTTGACGCGATTGGATTGTATTGTCGATCGCACGTACTGGAATGGTTTTATGCGGATTAGTTCTGCCTGGAGAGACATTTGAATTCGGTAGTGCAGTTGCGATCAAATGTCCGGTCACGGACGGATTCTGCGTCCTCACAGCCGCAGAAGGAGGGCGAACGCGACTGGGATTTGCTCTGGGAGGAGGCGCTCGCCTCCAAGGACCCGCTTCGGCTTTTTGACGTGCTCGCCAATCGGCTGGCTGATTTCGGGTTTGATCAGGTCGCCTACGTCAATTTCCAACACTCAGCCGACCTGCTGGAAGGCAAGTCGACAGACGGCCCTGATGGCGCCGCCAATGCGCGCCGGACCGTCAATTATGGTGAAGACTGGATCGAGTTTTACGGTCGTGAAGGCTACTTCGAAGACGACGTCCTGTTTGATCTGGCGCTTACCAATCAGCGTCCCATCGAGTGGGACCAGGTGCAAACCTCCATTGACCTGACCAAACGCCAGCAGGAAATATTTGATGCAGGCTTTGATGCGGGCCACCGGTTTGGGGTGACGATTCCCTTCCATGGACCCGTTGGACGTGTGGCAACCCTCTCGATTTCCACCAGTGGGTCGCAGTCGGATATCCCGCGCGACCCGGTGCAGGTGTTCGCTTTGTCGGCGCAGTTCCACGCGATGTTTGATGCGTTGGCCGGGTCCAAGGAATTGGTGCCGCCGCCCCCGCGCCTGAGTGCACGCGAATATGAGTGCCTGTCATGGGCGGCGCAGGGCAAAAGCAATCGCGATATCGCTCAGATTATCGGCATATCCGACCCGACGGTTCAGTTTCACATGGGCAATGTGATGAAAAAGCTGAAGGTCTCGTCGCGGGTGTCGGCGGTCTTCGAGGCATCCCGCATGGGTCTGCTGCGCTAGCAGACCGGCCAGAAAGCCCCATTTTTGGCGGAATTTGGTGCGGTCTTTAGCCAAGTAGAGCGCATTTCGCTGCCTGTCCCACTTAAGGCTCATGAATTTCGACCGCAAACAACTATGCAGGTCGATAGGTGGTTTTTGTTCCTGATTTGCGTCGTGCTTGCTGCCATACCGGCCACAGATGTGTGTGGGGCCGGATGAGTAACGGTAGGTGGGTGCCATGCAGCGAAGAGATGCAAATTTGAAGATGGGATCGGGACACATCAGCAGTGAAACGGACGTTCGGTCCAATGCCTCGCAATCCAGAAACGCGGGGCCGGTCGATGGCTCCGAAAAGATTCCGCTTATTCGCCGGTCCAGGCAGCGGGACGAGCTGGAGTACGACCTGTTGCTCGTTCTTCTATGGGCCAGCAAGAACGTGCCCAGCGACATGTTCGACCAGATTTATACCTTGATCTGGAGCTTCACGCGTCTGGACGATGGCGAGCGCGCGAAAGCACTGGCTGAGATCCGGAGCCTAGGTGATGCACGCTTCGGCGAAGGCCGTGATGCCAAGAGTCCGCCCAAGCGCTAAGGCGTCGTTGGATGCCTGCCTAGAAGCTGGTCCAAAAGGAGATGAAGGCGCCGGTCTCTCTTACGGTCTGGACGCCGGACATCGTCCTGAGGCCACCAAATTCCACATGCCTGTCCTCGGCAAACTGCCAGCGCAGTGACATCTGCATTTTCTGGGATACGAACTGCTGGAACGGGGCACGGGCGTTGCCGATCGCAGCAACGGTCAGGGACTGGGTCATGAGTGTCCAGTCCGGGTCCAGGTCGATGCCATATGTCATGTCGAGGCGGATTTCGTCTGGTGCCCCGCCGCCGCGGTGGCGATAGGCAAGCTGCGTGTCCGCAAAATCATTCAACCCAAAGAGCGTTCCGGGCACGCCGTGGAGCAGTCTCGCGTCGATGTCCGTGTGGCCTGAGGTGATGAGCGGGTTTTGGCTGTCATGCTCGCGCATCGGCAGAATGACGCTGGCCTGAAGGGCCAGTACGGACTGATCTTCTTCAAACACCCAGACGCGGGCGCGGGCCCCGGCTTCGATCGTTGCGAGACCGGTCCGGCGCTGGGAGCCGACAATGGTGTGTTGCAGGGTCGGCTTGACCAACAGGGTCACGCTTTCCCGCCAGCCATGTTCCACATAGGCGTCCAACTCCGTTTTCTCGAAATCCGCGTCACGCACCACTTGCCCGCCGGCATCAAAGCCATGGGGTGCTGTGGTGGTGGTCAGCCGGGCAATGACGCTGGTTTGGCCGGGCGGCTGCGGCCATGCGCCCGCCTCAACCGGCGTTGCTGCCCATGTGGCCGTGAGGCTGACTGCCGTAAAGGCAGCATACAGCCGTTTTTGTGCCCCAACCGGCATGAAACGCCCCAAGAGATGCCCCAAATTCACCTAATGCGTGTATTTGGTAGCAGAATGGGAAAAGGCGTTCGGGTCAATTGGGCAAACGCGGAAATCTGGTCAATCGCGGTGGAGTCAGGTGGAGGTGGAGTGCAGGCGTGCAGCGGCGAGTTTGAAGGCGCCATAAAACAGGCCCCCGGCAAGAATACCGGCAAGGTTGGCAGTCAGGTCTCCCAGTGACGCGGACCTGCCAGGGACGAATATCTGCGCCCCTTCGATCACCAGCCCAAGAACAAATGCCGTTGCCAGGCCACCCCAGGGTCTGCGGGGCAATCCGAATGCCAGCAGGAAGCTGATGACAAAAAAGGCACCCGAATGGGCATAGGCCTGCAGATGGTCCGGTGGGCCGCCATAGGGCATGACGGCAAGGGCCAAGGCACCACCGGAGGCGGCGAGGGCCAGAATAATTGCTGTCATGGGGGAAAGGCGGGGCACGGCGGCGCTTTCATGCTGGAAGGCAGGCAGGATGGGAGCCCTATCATGCGCCTCAAGGTGCTGTCTGCGGGTTAATGGGGCGGGTATCCTGATCACGCCAGATCACACTGACGAACACGATGCCGTTAGTGGGGTGTGATTTTCGGTGTGTCCCTTGTGATTGGGAAAGTAGCGGGAGATCGCCCATTCTCTGGCCACATCAATCAGGGCGTGCCTGACCGACGACAGGCACTGATAGAGGGACTTCAGCACATGACACATTTTCAAACTCGGACATTGACCTCCCGGTTCTCTATGAACCTGGCCATGTCGGTCCTCATGCTGGTTGCGGCAGCTGTGTTCGCAGCGCCGGCCCATGCCGCCAAGGACCCGGTCTATACCGGACTGTTCAGTAGTGTTGCCGTCAGTGGCTATGACCCTGTGGCGTATTTCCGCGAGGGAAAGCCGGTTGAAGGGTCTTCTGCATTCGAAGCGGAGCATGAGGGCTATACCTACCGGTTTGCCAACCAGACCAATCTTGATGACTTCGTTGCCGACCCGGAGGCCTTCGCGCCGCAATATGGCGGTTATTGTGCCTGGGCTGTGTCTCAGGGCTACACGGCGTCTGCTGATCCGGACAACTGGACCATCGTCGATGGCAAGCTCTACCTGAACTACAACGATGATGTGCAGTCCACTTGGGAAACCGACATCCCGGGCTTCATTGAAAAGGCCGACAGCAACTGGCCGACGGTTCTTCAGTAGCCGGGCAGACTAAACATTTGCCAATCCCAGCCGCTGGCGGATCAAAAGTTTCCGCTGGAGGCAAGGCCGCTTCATCCAGTTTCGATTTCGGCATGTTTTCGCTGCTGTTTGTGTTGCAGCGGGAGCATGCCGGTCGTATCTCTTGGCGATGCTCAAAAAGGCCTTATCCAGACTTGCCTCAGCCGTCCTTCCTGCGTCCAGACCGGCGGCGCAGGTGCCTGAGGGAACCCGTGTCTATGCCATCGGCGATATCCATGGTCGGGCGGACCTGCTGGACAAGCTTCACGACAAGATTCTGGAAGATGCCAGACATGCCGGTGTTCAGCGTCATGTTGTTGTCTATCTAGGCGACTATGTGGACCGGGGGCTCGACAGCAAAGGGGTGATTGATCGCCTGCTTGATGATCCGTTGCCCGGGTTTGAGAAGGTCTTTCTCAAAGGCAATCACGAGGATGCGTTTTTGAAGTTCTTCCTGGAGCCCGAATTCGGGCGTGACTGGAAGTACTATGGTGGCCTGGAGACCCTCATGAGCTACGGGGTCAAGGCATTGCCCCTGAAGGACGAGCCAGACGCCTTTGTGGCAGCGCGGGACGAACTGGCCAGAAACTTTCCAGCCAGTCATCTCGATTTTCTGGGCAGTCTTCGTCTCTGGCACGAGGAAGGGGACTTCTACTTTGCCCATGCCGGTGTGCGTCCCGGTCTCCCGCTTGAAGAACAGACCGGACAGGACCTGATGTGGATTCGGGAAGATTTTCTGGCCAGCGACATGGATTTTGGCAAGGTCATTGTGCATGGGCATACCCCGGAGGAGCAGCCGGTCCAGCGCACCAACAGAATCGGCATTGATACGGGGGCCTACATCACCGGCATCCTGACTTGCGCCGTGCTAGAGGAAGCTGAATGCCGGTTCATCCAGACGGCGTAACATTTCCACGCGGGATGGCGCTCGAATCAGGAGTTAGCTAGAATTATCCGGGGATTCGGGATGTGGCGCGTGTGAGATGCGTCATCGTCTCCAACTGATTGCCGCAACAGGTTAAATATGACACTTCGGATACGCCTCTTGGCTTCTTTGGCATTTGTTTGCTTTGTCCCCGGCTCGATGGTGATGGCTCAAATTCCAGAACGTGGCTTGGGGGTCACCGACAGGGAACGCCCGGAGTATGATCCAGTTGGCATTCGGGTCGGCGGGTTCATAATGTATCCGTCGGTTACGTCGTCGGTTACCTATACTGACAATCAGTTTGCACAACCTGCCAATGAACAAGACGATACGATTTTCATCCTTGCCCCGGAAATTCTCGTCGAGTCCCAGTGGAGCCGCCATTCGCTGAATCTTAGTGGCGGGTTGGCCTCCAGTTTTCATGATAAAAACGACAGTGATGACGCAACAGATTATGGTGTCGGTGCTGAGGGGCGCCTTGATATCACGCGTGCCACCTCGTTGAGCGTCAGTGGTGGGTATGATGTGACCCACGAAGACCGTGGTGATCCTGATCAACCTGCGACTGCGGTTGAACCTACGCAAGTCACGGAGGTGACGGCTGAGGCCGCGCTCGACCAGCGTTTTAACAGGTTGTCGCTGCGTCCGGCGATCTCGTTCAGTGACGTAGACTTTGAGGATGTTGCGCTGATTGGCGGCGGCACGGTCAATAATGATGACCGTGATCGACAGGAGCTGGTTGCCAGCCTGCGCGGTGGGTATGAGGTGTCGCCTGCGCTTGAGGTGTTTGTCGAAGGCCGCTACCGCACGATCGACTATGATAGCTTTGACGACAATCTGGGCGGGGGCGGCGTCGCTCGGCGTGACTCAAAAGGGTATGATGCGCTTATTGGTGCCTCCTTCGATGTCGGTCGCGTGGCACGCGGTGAGGTAGCTGTTGGGTACACGGAACAGGACTACGATTCCTCGCTAATTCCCTCAATTGATGGGTTTATCTATGAAGCCGGGATTTCCTGGTTTTTGACCGAGCTCACGACTTTGAATTTGTTGGGCACACGCCAGACCGAAGAGACCACGCTGGCTGGCGCGTCGGGCAACGTTACGACGGAAGGCAACTTGCGTGTTGACCATGAGTTGTTGCGCAATCTTCTGATCGGTGTTGAGGGCAGCTATGCGAACGAGACCTTTGAAGGGATCGGGCGTGAAGACGACAATTATTCTGCTGCTGTGGACGTGACCTACCTGATCAACCGCAATCTGCGTGCGCAGGTTGGGTACGAGTTTGAATCTCGTGAGACCAACGCCATTGGCGCTGAATTTGACCAGAACACTGTCTTCCTGGTGTTGCGTGCGGCGCTCTAGCTGCAGCTTTTAGCTTCCTTGTTCAGGCATAGTGGTTGGCTTGTAAGGCGCGGCATTTTTTGCTGCGCCAACGGACGCTATGGTTTTTTCCAAGATACAAACAACATATAATCAGTGTGTATTATTTTATTTGACATTATGTGAGTGGATAATTATCTAGCCCTCAGGCGGCAGGATGAGGCGCAGGTGTTACTCATCTGCCTGCCTGCGGCATTTTTTTTCGAGTGTGGAGGCCAGAAAATGGACCGTCTCGACCAGCTTGAGGCGCAGAGCATTTATATTCTGCGCGAAGCGTTCAACCGGATCGACAACATCGCGATGCTTTGGTCGCTGGGCAAAGATTCCAATGTGATGATCTGGCTGTCGCGAAAGGCGTTTTTCGGACATCTGCCTTTCCCTGTGGCACATCTCGATACGGGCCTCGAATTCGACGAGACCTATGCATTCCGTGACCGCTACACCAAGGAATGGGACCTCAAGCTCATCAAGGACGAGTGCCCGCCGATTGAGAAGATTGACCCGACCTTGCCGCCGGCATCACGCCTTGCTGCCCGAAAGACAGCCGGTGTGAAGGAAGCGATCGAGAAGTACGGATTTAACGGGCTCATCACCGGTATCCGTCGCGATGAGCAGTCCATGCGTGCCAAGGAGCGAGTTTTCAGCCCGCGTGGCCTTGATGGCCAGTGGGATTTCCGCGATCAGCCGCCGGAGTTCTGGGACCAGTACAAGACGGACTATCCCGACGGCACGCACATTCGTATTCATCCGCTCCTGCATTGGACGGAGCTCGACGTGTGGCGGTACATCCAGCGCGAAGAAATTCCCCTGGTACCACTCTACTTTGCAAAAGACGGCAAGCGGTTCCGGTCACTCGGCGAGAAGGGCATCACCTTCCCGATTGATAGCGATGCCTCCAACATCGAAGAAATCATTGCCGAGCTTGAAACCATCAAGACCGAAGAGCGCGCTGGTCGCGCCATGGACCATGACTCGGAGGATGCTTTCGAGCGCCTTCGTGCCGATGGCTACATGTAGGCGGGAGCAGAAATCATGACCAAAACATCAGTCAATCTTGCTGCCGTGAATACCGATGATGCGGCTCTTGCCCAGCGTGTGCGCGATCTCTTGCGCATCGTGATCGTGGGCCATGTGGACCACGGCAAGTCGACACTCGTCGGCCGTCTCTTTCATGACACGGGTTCGCTGCCCGAAGGCAAGTATGAGGCCATTCAGGCCATGTGCGAGCGTCGCGGCATGCCGTTTGAGTGGGCGTTCCTGATGGACGCCATGCAGGCCGAGCGTGACCAGGGCATCACCATTGATACGTCGCAGATCTGGTTCAAGACGGATCAGCGCGACTACACGATCATTGATGCGCCGGGCCACAAAGAATTCCTGAAGAACATGATCACCGGTGCGGCCCAGTCCGATGCAGCCTTGCTGATCATTGATGCAGCCGAAGGCGTACGTGAGCAGTCACGTCGTCATGGCTATCTGCTGCATCTCATGGGCATCCGTCAGGTGGCTGTGGCCGTCAACAAGATGGACATGGTTGATTATGAGCAGGAACAGTTCAACCTCATTGAGGAAGAATACCGCGATTACCTCACTTCCATTGGTGTGACGCCTACATTTGTTATTCCGGTGTCGGCGCGCGAAGGCGACAACATCGCTGAGCAATCCACCAATATGGCCTGGTACAAAGGCCCAACAGTTGTGAAGGCGCTGGACAGCTTCCTGCCGTCGGCCCCGACTGTTGATCAGGCGCTGCGGTTCCCGATCCAGGATGTGTACAAGTTTGATACGCGCCGCATCATCGCCGGGCGTCTTGAAGCCGGTTCCTTGAATGTAGGCGATACACTTGTGTTCTCGCCCTCAAACAAGAGAGCCAAGGTGGCGAGCATTGAAGGCTGGTCGTCCAAAGGGGAATTTGAAAACCCGCAAACTGCACAAGCAGGCGAAAGCATTGGCGTGACGCTGGACGAGCAGATTTTTGTCGAGCGTGGCGACATGGCCAGCCATGTGGAAGAGGCGCCGATCGAAACGGATGTATTCCGTGCACGGCTTTTCTGGCTTGGCAAAGAGCCGCTCACCGTGGGCAAAACCTACAAGATCAAGCTCAATACGTTTGAAGCACGTGTTCAGGTGCAGGAGATTGAGCGCATCATTGATACGACCGACCTTTCCGCAACGGATGCGGGTCAGGTTGAGCGCAACCAGGTGGCTGAGATCGTGTTGCGCTCCAAGCGCATGCTGGCGCTGGACAGCTTTGTGGACAGCCCCCGCACCGGCCGCTTTGTGCTGATTGATGGCTATGACATTTCCGGCGGCGGCATCATTTCCATGGAGGGGTATGCGGACCAGCGCGACCTGATTACCCAGAAGTCCACCAACATCACAAAGGTGGAGCACGGGATTACGCTTGACGCGCGTGCTGTGCGCAATGGCCACAAGGGCGGCGTGCTTTGGTTGACGGGGCTTTCGGGTGCCGGCAAGTCCACACTGGCCGTTGAGCTTGAAAAGCGGCTGTTTGAAAAAGGTATGAATGCTTTCGTGCTGGACGGCGACAATGTGCGCCATGGCCTCAATGCCAATCTCGGGTTCTCACCTGAGGACCGGGCAGAGAATATTCGCCGCGTTGGTGAAGTGTCAGCGCTGTTTGCTCAGTCCGGTGCCATTGCCATCACGTCGTTTATTTCTCCCTACCGGTCTGACCGGGACAGGGCACGTGAGGCAGCCGGCGAGCACTTCCATGAAGTGTATGTGGCCGCGGATCTTGAGACCTGTGAGGAACGTGATCCCAAGGGTCTTTACAAGAAGGCCCGCACCGGTGAGATCAAGGAGTTCACCGGTGTTTCTGCGCCTTACGAAGCTCCGGACGCGCCTCAACTGACGGTCGACACGTCAACCTGTGATATTGAAGACTGCGTTCAACAGTTGGTGGACTACGTGGAAGCCAAATTTGGCGTTTAATCCTCCATTCATCCGGCCTGGTTGCTGCTTTTGTTAACTGCAAAATTGTGCCTTTTTGACACGTCGAGGTAGCTGGCGAGTGATGTCATGTTGCGTCAATGGCGGCCACGGTGGTGGATAAAGCCAGCAATTGCTTTCAATGCTCGCACGTAGGCGCGTTTGCAGGCCAAAAATGCGAATGATCATGATCTGCTAAGCAGATATGGGCATGAGATTGTCCCGCTGCTCAGTCTTTCAAAGGCCCGGTCAATAGCTGATGAAAGATTGGCCGGAAGGCCAGGATATGGACGAGTTGCTTTATCACATCAATGATCCACATGCTTAAAACACACTTGCCTAACCGTGAGCTTCAACTTCTTGTCCAGACACTGATCCATGTACCTTTGCGGTCGTATTGGATTTGGTTGGACAGCAAACTGTTGCCAATTCCCGCATTCGCTGCTTTAAGCCTTGCAACAGTTTGAGAATTTGAGAGACCTACGATACATGTCCAAAAAGACAGCGCTGATTACCGGGATAACCGGCCAGGATGGCGGATATCTCGCAAGCCTTCTGCTCGAGAAGGGGTACGCGGTGCATGGTGTTGTCCGGCGCTCTTCGAGTTCATCACTCGGCCGTCTGGAAGAGCTGTTGGGTGCGGAACGTGTGCGGGATGAAATCGTCTTCCACACCGGCGACATGACGGATAGCACCAGCCTGGCGCAGGCGCTCTCAGCCTCTCTTCCTGATGAGGTCTACAACCTTGCCGCGCAAAGCCATGTAAAAATTAGTTTTGACAAGCCTGAGTACACATCCAATGTAAATGCTTTGGGCACTTTGCGATTGCTCGAAGCCATCCGTCTGCTCGGCATGGGCGAGCACGTGCGTTTCTATCAAGCGTCAACGTCTGAATTGTACGGTAATGTCCAGGAAATGCCGCAGAGCGAGACAACGCCGTTCCAGCCCCGAAGCCCCTATGCCATCTCGAAGCACCATGCGTTTGAGACCACGGTCAATTACCGTGAGGCCTATGGATTCCACGCATCTAACGGCATTCTGTTCAATCATGAAGGTCCCAGCCGTGGTGAGGATTTTGTGAGCCGTAAGATCACCATCGGGGTTGCGCATCTCCATCATGGGGTAGGTGAACCCTTGCAGCTTGGCAATCTGGATGCCAAGCGTGACTGGGGGCATGTGCGTGACTATGTTGAAGGCATGTGGCTCATGCAGCAGCAGGAAGAAGCCTCGGACTATGTGCTGGCGACAGGACAGGACCACAGTGTGCGTGAATTCGCTGAACTGGCTTTTTCTCATGTCGGCCGGACCATGGAATGGTCCGGGCATGGTGTTGAAGAAAAGGGCGTGGATGCCAAATCCGGTGACCTGCTGATTGAAGTGGATTCCAAGTTCTTCCGCCCTGCTGAAGTTAACTCGCTACTGGGTAATGCCGGTAAGGCTCGTGATGAACTGGGATGGGCACCGCAGGTCACCTTTCAACAACTAGTTGCGGATATGGTAGAAGCAGATTTGGCGCGTGCAGCCCGGACAGCCTAAAGATAACGCCGCATATGCATCGGCCTGCAGATAAATATTCGCGAGGGTGCAATGACTGTCCTGGTGACAGGTGGAGCAGGATACATAGGAAGCCACACGGTGCTGGCGCTTCTTGATCGTGGCGAAGACGTCATCGTTCTCGATAATCTCTCAACGGGATTTGAATCGGCAATTCCCGATGGTGTCAGCCTCGTTTTCGGAAATGTGGGTGACAGGGCACTGCTTGATGATCTGTTTGGCAGGGCCCAGATTGACGCAGTCATCCATTTTGCCGGGTCCATTGTTGTACCCGAATCCGTTGCCGATCCACTGGGCTATTATCACAACAACACCGTCAATTCCCGTGAACTGATTGCGGCTTGTGTGGCTCACAGTATCCCGCACTTCATTTTCTCCTCCACAGCTGCGGTTTATGGCACACCGGTAAGAATCCCAGTGAGCGAATTCGCTGCCCCGGCGCCAATATCGCCTTATGGCCGCTCCAAGCTAATGACCGAGTGGATGCTTATGGACGCTTCCAAGCCCCATCATCTCAACTATACGGCCTTGCGCTATTTCAACGTCGCCGGGGCTGACCCCTCCGGCCGTGCGGGGCAGAGCACAATCGGCGCCAATCACCTGGTCAAGGCCGCGATAGAATGCGCACTGGGTAAAAGAGATCATGTCGCCATTTTCGGTGCGGACTTTGATACTCCTGATGGCACTGGCGTCAGGGACTATATACATGTGACCGACTTGGCGGCTGCCCATGTCAACGCATTGGCCTATCTCCGTGTCGGCGGAGAAAGCTGCGTCATGAATTGTGGCTATGGGCGAGGAAGTTCGGTGCGTGATGTCCTTGCCGCCGTTCAGCGGGTCACGGGTGTTTCGCTGCCCGTTCTTGAATGCGCCCGGCGCGCCGGTGATCCTGCATCGGTGGTTGCGGATGTGGGCCTGATCAAATCTATCTTGAATTGGTCACCGCGTTATGACGACCTCGATCTCATCGTGAGGCATGCCTTTGGATGGGAGCGTCATCTCATTCAGCAGGCGGTTGAGATTGACGAGGGGCGCCAGCCCGCCTGAACAACGCGCGCCCCATGCGTGCCTTGATGTCTATGCTGAGTAAATCGAAGCCGCGGTGAATGAGGTAATTCGCGACGGTGCTGAGGGTTTCTTCGGACTTAAGGCCGCGCTCCTCGCCACCATCGACGGCAATGTAGTCGATTTTTCCCAGGGCCTCGCCGCAGCCGATCAAGATTTCCGGTTCGAGGCCTTCCGCCTCGAGTTTCAGGAGGCGGATATTATCGAGCCCATTGTCGGCTAGGTACTGCTCAAGCGACATCGTGTCGATGCGAGTCTTGCTCTCATAACCGTTTGCGGGCTCGGCCAAGGATGAGTCTGCTCCGGAAGATGAGATGTAAAAATCCATAGTTCCGGATTCACTGTAAAGAGCAACCGAATTGTTGGTGGCACCTGGTGCATTCAGTGCAAGGCAACCAAACTCAGCCTGAGACGGCTCAAAGGAATGGTAGTTCCGCGGACTGATAAAACTGCTTAGATAGGGGTAGAGGTCTCCGTAATTCGCGCCACACTCAATGACAATATCGTTTGGCCTTAGTATCACTCGGTCGATGAAATATGTGGATGCCAGATACCTGCTGCGGGCATGAAGGCCGTATCTGTAAAGTCCAAATCCGCGGAACTTGTCGGCGAACCAGTGCTTATCAGTGCCCTCGGTGACAAAGTAGAAGCCCGTTGCCGCATCGAACCCGAAGCGAGTTGGTCTGCCGCTCCAATATTGCCGCATGTTCATGATGGTACAAGCCGTGGCGGGTTTTGCTATACCCATCATTTGATTGACCGCACGCGCGAATGCACGGTGGTGAAGGTCTAGTTGCTGGGACCCGTAGTCGTTGATGTGTTTGATGATGTTGGGCAAAATGCTGGTCCAAAGAGTGTTCGGCTATCGTGGCCTGAGCTGGCGCAGCGCGCGTTTGACGCTGCCCGGCAGATTGCGCTTGAGCCAGAAGATTGCCTCCTGCTTAGTGCCATACATTTGTCCCAGAAGGCCGGTATCTTTGTATTTGCTGGTTAGATCTATGAATTGAAATACGGGCGTTTCTGCAGGCTCGGGGATGAGGATCGCAAATTGATTATACGGCAGGGCCATGATTTTCAGTCGATTTGCTTCAGCGAAATGAACAGCAAACGGAAATACTAGTGTCGGCTCATAGTCCTTGGTGTGCTGCCAAATGTCGGCGCTGAAATCATCACCGCCAATAATGCCGCCTGGCCGCACCTTGCCGCGGATATTGATGAGGTCAACCACAATGCCGCGCAGCGTGTGGTCGCCGTCAATATAGGCAAAGTCAATGGAGCTGTTTTCAATCTGCTTTGATACCTCAATGGTCGTGCCGCGCAGTACCTTACGCTTTTGTGCCGCAAACGCGGTGGTTTCCATCGCCGAAGCATAAATGTCTTCGAAGGTTTTCTGGTTTACATTGAACGGCTTGTTCCATTGATCGATGTGCCGCCACGGATCGATCATCAGATAGGTACTGATGTTTGGGCAGTTGCGGAGTAGCTCGGCCGAATAGTCACCTTTCCATACCCCCACTTCGAGCACTCTTTTGGCATGCATCGCGGCCACAGTCTTGACCCACATATCCAGCCGTCCACTGCTTGTCCGGGCGATCTTGGCAATCTCTTCATCGTTCATTTTGATGCTATTCCGGTTTGCTGCAGAGGTTGGGTCCAGGCTGTGCGGTTAATCCTCCACGAGCCGAAAGTGTATGCAAGCGTGGTGCATAGTAGTAGCTTTCTGCAGAGCGTTCGAGTTGGAATGCGGTGCGGTAGACCATGCCGTGCGTTAACCCTAGTGAGTTTGTATGACCGTTAACGACATGCCTGGTTCCGCAAGATCCGCAAGCGTGCCTGTGCGATCGCCTAGGGGTCCAGCAGCGCCGCCCAAGCGTGTGCTGGAAAATCTGCCAGCCATGACCTGGCTGGGCGTGATCGCATCGTTTCTTGTAGCATTGGCCTCTCTGGACTTCATTGCGGGCTTTGTTGTTTTCTGCCTGTTCATGATGACTGGCCTGACATGGGTACGCGGTATTATTCCAGTAGTACCGATGGCGCTTGCTTATCAATGGGTGTTCGGCACCACGGGCTATCTGTTTTTTCTGTTCAGCGACAGGTGGCCGGGTGGCGATACCATGGGTGATGTTGAAGCCGCTGTGCTGCTGTCCTCTGTCGGCCTGCTGGCTTTCGCCGTCGGTATTTCGTGGGTTTTGGTCCGGCTGCCGGTCAATCATTGGGCGTCGGTCGAGCGGTACTCGCCGCAAAAACTCTTCTGGCTGACCATCGGCGCCTTTCTAGTAGGCTGGATATTCGATATCGGCATTTCGTCGCAGCTTGGTGGGCTATCGCAGCCGGTCGGGAAACTGCTCGAAGCGCGTTTTGTGCTGGTGTTCATGCTGATCTCGACCGTTATTGCCCAGCGGCAGGGGTGGTCCTATCTGGTCACGTCACTCGGGGTGGTGATCGGTCCCAGCCTTCTGACCGGGTTTTCGCGTTTCAAGGAGCCGATATTCGTGGTGGCTGCCGCGATTGCTGCGGAGTGGCAGCCAGCCTCTAGAGATACCGCGCAAAAGCGCATCAACAAACGTATTATTGTCTCGATAGTCATCGCGGCATTAGGCATTGCGGCGCTGGGGCTCGTGTGGAATGGGTCCATCAAGGCGCAGTGGCGTGAATATCTGTGGCAGAACGGCATTGGTGGCTCACAGATCGAGAAGCTTGAGGTTTTTGCGGACGTGGTGATCAGCGCACCATCCGACTTTGATGTGGCTAGGGCCTGGGAGGCCACTGCGGGGCGCCTTTCTAGTGGCCTCAATTATTTTTCCCATGTGGTTGCTCGCGTCCCGCAACATATCGACCATGAGGGTGGCGCGCTCATCGGTCGGGCCATCTATCACGTCACGACGCCGCGCTTCCTTTTTCCCAACAAGGAAAATCTGGGAGGTGACTCGTGGCTTGTGCGCCAGTATGCGGGACTGAATGTAGCGGGCAACGAGTCCGGTGCGTCCATCGGCCTAGGTTACATTGCTGAGTTTTACATTGATTTTGGTGTGGCGGGGGTGATCTTCGCTGCCTTCCTCTATGGCCTGTTGGCGGGCGGGATGGCCTATTTTTTGGCGGTGTTCTCGCCGGACGTTAGGGTTTTTGGCGCAGTGCTCACCACACTCTTTGTTTCGTCTTTCATGGTCTATGACGCGAGTTTCACGAAGGCACTGGGCGGACAGCTGCAGTTCACGATCATTCTTCTTGTTCTGTTGGTGGGTCTTGGCTCATGGCTGCGGCGGGCGGCAATCAGGGGCTAGAAAACGGCACGGACCGCATATGCCTCGTCCTAGTGTTTGGCATGTCCTTCGAGAGCGTTTGATGCGGTATGCAGCATATGCTTAGTGTGCCAATCACTCTGTAAGGTTTTCAAAGCCTAGGGGCACTTTGTTGATGCTAGTCGAGGCTCTCAGCCGCAAGACGTCGGGAAAAGCTGTCATCCGAGAGATTGATGGCCTGCGCTTTTTCGCCATCATGGCGGTTCTGACAGCGCATTCTTGGGGCACGTTTGTCCCTTATTCGGGCCTTACTTATGATCTCGAGAAATTCACCACCATCGATGCGGTTTTGATGCGCGTGTTCCTGCAGGGCAAACTCGGGGTGTTTTTGTTTTTTACCATCAGCGGCTTCGTTCTGGCGTTGCCATGGGCGCGCCACGCGCTCAGCGGTGGGCCGAGTTTGCCGATCGGTCGGTTTTATCTGAAGCGGTTAACGCGCCTCGAGCCGCCATATGTTCTGTGCATGGTGGGATACTACATTGCCCTGTCGGCGGTCGGACGCCTAAGCTATTCGGGCGATTTCGACAACCTGATTGCATCGCTGCTTTATTCCCACAACATCGTCTACGGCACAGGCTCGACGATCTATCTCGCGGCCTGGTCGCTGGAGGTGGAGTTTCAGTTCTATGTGTTGGCACCGCTGATCTTTACCGGCCTGTTTGCCCTCGGTCAGGGCGCGAGGCGGGTCACCATGCTTGCTTGCATCCTCATCTGGTCATGGGCCCCACAGACGCTTCATGGCTGGGAATGGCCCGACACAATACTGACATATGCCCATTATTTCATCGCCGGTGTGCTTCTAGCTGACGTATACGTCTCAGGGCAGTTGTTCTTTGGCGGTAAAAGTCGGTGGTTTGATTTTCTGGCCTTGGCTTCCTTCGTCCTGATCCTGTTTGTTTTTGGGCAGATTGACCGCAATCCTGCCGCGCAACTGGGATATGTCGCAGGTTACGCCGGGTTGTTCGTGGCGTCTTTCCGCAGCCTGGGTTTCAGGCGCTTCGTTACATGGGTGCCAGTCGTGATCATCGGCGGCATGTGTTACTCGATCTACCTTCTGCATGGCAGGGTAATGACATTTGTCACAGTCTATTTAGTAAACGGTGTGAAGCTGAGCGGCAGTTATGCTGTCGACCAGTTGATCATGATCGTGCTGCTGGTCCCGCTATGTCTTGCTGTCAGCGCGGTTTTCTTTGTTCTGATTGAGCGGCCGACCATGGACTCACGCTGGCCCGAGAGGTTGAGAAACTGGTTTATGGCGCGGGCGCGTTCTGTGGGGGCACGGCTTTAATGAAGTTGCGGATTTTGATGCGTGTTGCGTCGCCTGCTGTCAGGCGGCCTGACACAGGCAGCCAGGCACAAACGTCTGGTGAGGGGCGTTGACCTGAATGGCCTTTGACCCATCATTTCTAAAGCCCGGCTGCAACATCGTTGTTGCCGCCGCCGATGTATTTGACCGCACCGGCGGCATTGCGTCTGTCAGCCGCTCTGTTGTTGATGCACTGAAGCAGGCTGTTCCGCCCTCGGGAGCGCTGACGGTTCTGTCGCTGCATGATGGGCCCGGAACGACTGAAGGCGAGGCCGCCACATCCGCCGAGTACCGCTTCTCGGGTTTTGCCGGCAGCACGGCAGGTTTCGCGTTGGCTCTGACCAGGGTGGCGCTTTCAGCGGACTGCATTGTTGTGACCCATGTGCGGCTGGCGGTGCCGCTGATGCTGCTTCCTAAATTTCTCAGGCCGCGTCTGATCGTCCTCGCGCATGGATCGGAATCATGGAAGCGTCTGAAGTCGTCCAGTAGGCGCGTGTTCCGCGCGGCGGATCTGGTTCTGACCAATTCCAGGTATACGCTCGAGCATGTGATGCATGCGCAGCCCGGCGTAACGGCAATGGAATGCCTGCTTGGCCTTTCGACGCATATCACCCTGCAGACGCGCCTGCCGCCGCCACGGGTCGGCGCGCCATTGTCGTTTCAGGCTGCTGATGGGCAGGTCCGGTCGCTCGGGAACCGCATGCTCTTGATTGTTGGGCGCCTTGATCCGCGCGAGCGTGAGAAGGGGCATATGGAACTTTTGCAGGCTTTGCCTGCTTTGCGAAGCCACTATCGTGATGTTCAACTGGTCATGGCTGGTCCAGGAGACGACTCTGATCTGTACTGCGCCATGGCGCAGGATTTGGGCGTGGAGGGCGCGGTTTTTGTGCTGGGCCGGGTCAGCAATGCGGACCTCATCGCTCTGTATCGAGATTGTTATGCCTTTGTGATGCCGAGTCGGCAGGAAGGGTTCGGCCTTGTTTATCTTGAGGCCATGAACTGGGCACGCCCGTGCGTCGCTTGCCACAATGATGGCGGTGCAGAAGTGGTGGCCGATCAAGAAACCGGATTGTTGATAGACCAGCCTGTTGAGGTGGACGCGCTTGCCGACGCAGTGTTGACGCTGCTCGATGATCCGGCGCGGGCAACCAGCATGGGCGCTGAGGGCTGGGCGCGACTACAGCGGGAGTTTACGCCTACTCAGTTTCATGCCCGATTTCTCTCGCACGTGCGGAGGGTTTTGGCGTGAGCTGGCTCGCATCGCTGAGGGCAAGGCGCAACGCGGGGGCTGTGCGGGGGGTTATAGCAGCCTACGACGCGCATCAGAGCCCTGTTGATATTGCGCGTTGGCAACTGCGGGCTCTCAACGAAAGCTGGATTCATATGAGAAGCGCCGGCGTGGGTGCCGGAGCACTTCTTCAGCGCCGCTGGTCTCTGCCCGACCTCTTTGAGAGTTGGGACCAGTTTGACGCTCTTGTGCCAGTGTGCACCAAGGCTGATCTGAGAGAGATTGTCAAAGAGGCGGGCTCTGAGGCTTTTCTGGGGTGTGAATGGCGAGCGACAGCCGGCACGACCGGTGAGCCCTTCCGGTTTCCCGTGTGGCCTGATGAGGCAGCGGGGCATGGGCTGGCCATGTGGGCGGCCCGCGAGCGTCTAGGTGTCGGGGCGGATGCGCGTGTTTCTTTGATCTGGGGGCACGCGCATATGCTGGGCGATGGCGTTGGCGGGATGATCGGCAAAGCCAAGCGGCAGCTAGCGGACAAGGTGCTCGGCTATCAACGGATATCCGCATACGACCTGACCGATGCAGCCCTTGTCGCCGCTGGGCGGCAGGTCATCAGGCACCGGCCTGACCTGCTCATTGGGTATTCCAATGCGCTTGACCGGTTTGCCGAAACCAACGCCAACCATAAACACAGTATCAACCGATTGCCGCTGAAGCTTGTGATCGCCACGGGCGAAGGCTTCGCGAGCCCGGCTGCAGAGGCTCGTGTGCGCAGCTTCTTCCGCGCGCCAATGCGCATGGAATATGGGTCGATGGAAACAGGTGTCATGGCGTACCAGTTTTCAGATGAGGGATATCAGACGCTGTGGCACCGGCACCGCCTAGAGCGTACCGCTGATGAGGCGGGTGTTGGTCGGAAAATTGGCAATGCTAAGCCCGTTGTCGTTACGTCGCTCTATCCGCGTGCGCTGCCTGTTTGGAGGTATGAGATCGGCGACCGGATTGAGCTCTTTGCGGAAGACGAAAGCCCGCGTCTCAGATTTGCAAACGTCAGGGGACGGAGCAATTTGCTTGTCCGGTTGCCAAGTGGTGAAGAATTTCATTCAGAGGCCATCAGCCATGTGGTGCGAGAGGTACAGGCGATACGAGCATTTCAGTTCGTTGTGTCCGGCAGTAAAAATTCAACCATCCTCAGATATTTAGGGCCACGGCCTCTTACCCCGGAGGAAGCTGATACGCTTTGCCGGCGGTTGTCGCGCGTGAGTGCGACGCTTTCTTCGGTAACATTTCAGCACAGCGCAGAGCTGGGCAAATCACCCGCAGGTAAACATGCTATCGTCGTCTATGGAGATTTGGTCAAAGAGGATCGAGTATGAAGATCAGAGTTAACGGCGAAGAGCTCGATATCACCCGCTACGATGCGTATCATCGCAAGCGGATAGAACTGACGCTCGATGCTGCACGCACAACGGGCGCGCGCCGGGTGCTTGAGCTGGGCGGCGACCCGTGGCTGATGACTAGTATGCTGGCCTCTGACAATGATTTTGACCTTGCCGCCTCCGTCAGCGCGCAGGAGGTAACCGCATGGCCGGATGAGCTTGACTGTGTGGCAGTGCCTTATGAATTGACTACGCCCGACGGTCGGACCGCGCAGTTCACCAACTACTCGGCCAATGTCGAGAGGAATGATATTCGGATCTGTGGCCGGGTGGATTTGGTGCTTGCATGTGAAATCATCGAGCATGTCGTCAGGGCGCCACATCGTATGCTGCTTAATGCCAACAGCTGGCTTGAGACTGGCGGTTTTTTGCTGATCACCACGCCAAACGGTACCCAATTTGAGAACCCGTTTCATAAGCGGGCAAAAATGCCCGCCTATCGCGACTCTGTCTACGGTCGTCACAATTACGCGTTCACACTGGATGGTTTGGTGGACATCGTCGAAAGTTGTGGCTTCTCGATAGAGAAGGCCGAATTCTGGAACCCCTACAAGCGTGGTGGTGCGCGTGGAATTGTGGATTTTCTGGCGCGGGTACCTGTCGGCATTATGCGTGAAAAATTCAGCCGGACGCTCTTTGTGCTCGCGCGCAAAACAAAAGACTGCGATAGCGCGATGTGGCTTCCCAAAGTGTATGCGCCGGGCTCCATGTGGGAACGGGTTGACCAAACCCCCAGGCTTTAGAGACTTAGTATTACTAGGGGGGCTTTCGTGCGAATCCTACATATCACGGCAACTTATTATCCGGCCACGCGATATGGCGGTCCTATACGGTCTGTACACGGACTTTGCGGCGCATTGGCAGCGGCGGGACACGAGGTGGAAGTCTATACAACAAATGTTGATGGCGCCGGCATATCGGATGTTCCCGTCTCGACCCCGGTTGAGATGGGCGGGGTTTCCGTGACCTATTTTCCTGCGGTGACCCTAGGGCAGCGGTTTTACTATTCTCGTCTCATGGGAACGGCGCTGCGGGCCCACATCAAGAAATTTGACGTAGTGCATACTCATGCGCAATTCGTATGGCCCTCCTATGAGGCGGGGCGGGTTGCACGACTTCATGATGTGCCGCTAGTACATGCACCAAGGGGCATGATTGACCGGACGCTGGTGCAGCAGAAGAGCGGGTTTTTGAAACGCGCCTGGATATATGGTCTTGACCGCGCCAACCTCGAGGGTGCTGCTGCCCTGCATGTGACCAGCGAAATAGAGAAGGCAGAGATTGAGGCATTCGGGCTGGCCATTCACCGATATGTCATCATTCCCAATGGTGTTGATGACATAGAAGGGCCAGTGCAACACGCCGCTCAGGGCGGGTCTGGGAATGCGCCGGTAATTTTGTTTCTTGGCCGCATCTCATGGAAGAAGGGCATTGACCGGCTCATTGAAGCGTTAACGTATGTTCCCGCTGCCGAGCTTGTGATTGCGGGTAACGACGAGGAAGGCTACAGGGGCGTGCTTGATGGTATCGTTGCCCGGCTTGGGCTTGCTGACAGGGTGCGGTTTGTCGGGGAAGTCTCGGGGAGTGAAAAACGGGCGCTGTTTGCCAGCGCGAGCGTGTTTGCGCTTCCCTCGCAGTCAGAGAATTTTGGCGTTGCGGTCATTGAAGCCATGCAAGCAGGCTGCCCCGTAGTCGTCACTCCGGAGGTCGGTCTAGCGGATATGGTGGCCCGGACCCACAGTGGCATCGTTTGTGCCGGCGGCCCTGAGGTGCTGGGTGCCGGCATCGCGGGCGTTCTGACAGACCGAGAGGAACTAGCGCGCATGTCGGCGAATGCTGTTGCTGCCGTCCGCCGGGACTACCTTTGGCCGCGGATCGCCGACCAAATGTTGCGCACATACGCCGAATTGAGTGCAGGGGCACAATGAAAATGGACGTCGGCGAAATCACTGCGATGATCCTCACTTTTAATGAGGAGGCAAACATCCAGCGGACCCTTGAACGGCTCGCATGGGCTGGGCGGGTTTTACTGATAGACAGCGGCAGCACCGATAGCACGCTGGAGATCGCGGCCGGTTTCGAGAATGTGGATGTCATCCAACGTTCGTTTGACAGTTTTGCTGAGCAATGCAATTTCGGGCTTGGCCATGTGACCAGAGGCTGGGTTTTGTCGATGGACGCCGACTATGTGCTTGACGACGGATTCGAGGATGAAGTGCGCAGCCTGTCTGATGGGCGTGACATAAGCGGCTATGAAACATCTTTCATCTACGCGGTTTACGGACAAAGGCTATCGGGTACGCTGTATCCGCCGCGAACGGTGCTTTACCGGTCAGGCATCGCCCGTTACAGGGACGTCGGTCATGGGCATAGGGTGGAGGTGCCGGGGACCGTCAAAAGACTGGCCTCGCGTATTATTCACGATGACCGGAAGCCAATCGAGCGGTGGCTCGGCTCTCAACGTTCATATGTCCGCAAGGAAGCCGACCGCATTCTGGCAATTGATGGCGGAGGTGGCTGGAAGGACAAGATCCGGCTGCTGGCAATCCCTAGTCCGCTTCTTGTTCTAGGCTATTGCCTGTTCTGGAAGGGGTGTATTCTAGATGGGCGTGCCGGGCTGCATTATGCTTTGCAGCGTTGTTACGCTGAGCTGTTGCTCTCGCTTGAGTTGCTGGACAGGCGCCTGAGTGGCAGGCCAGACGAAAAAGGACCGAACCGCGAATGCTGATCCTTGGGTTGAATGCTTTCCATGGCGATTCATCCGCCTGTCTGATTCGTGACGGGCGTATCGTCGCTGCTGCAGAAGAAGAGCGGTTCCGGCGCATTAAGCACTGGGCCGGGTTTCCCTCACAGGCAATCCAGTTCTGCCTGGACCAAGGAGGCGTGCGCCTGAGCGATATTGACCATATCGCCCTCAACCAGGATAGCCGCGCCAATCTCAAGGAGCGACTACTGTTTGCAGCTCGCCGGCTTCCAAGTCCTAAATCAATTCTCGACAGGTTAAAAAATCGGTCTGAGCGGCATGATATCGCCGGCCATCTGGCGCAAGCTTTTCCGCATGACGGGTTTTCGGGTGCAGTGCATGGTGTTGAACACCATCGGGCGCATCTTGTATCCGCCTCGGCCGTCTCGGGTTTTGATCGTTCCTGTGTCGCCTCTGTTGATGGCTTCGGCGATTTTGCTAGTGCCTTGTGGGGGGTAGCGGATGGAACCGATCTTGTCATCCACAATAAGGTTCTTTTCCCCCATTCACTGGGTGCGTTTTACCAGGCACTGACACAATATCTTGGCTTCAGAAATTACGGTGACGAGTACAAGGTGATGGGGCTTACGGCCTATGGTCAGCCCACATTTGTTTCAAAACTAGAAGATGTCGTGAATCTAGAAGCTGATGGTCGTTTTACCCTGAATCAGCGCTATTTCCGTCATGGGCGGGAGCACATTCCCTATCAGTGGAAGGATGGATCACCTGAGGTTGGTGTTCTGTTCGCCGACCGGCTGGAAGACCTGCTCGGCCCAGCGCGTGTACCAGGCGAGGAGCTGGCGCAGGTGCATAAAGACATCGCGCATTCCGTGCAGGTGATTTATGAGGTCGCGCTCTTCAACCTACTCAACGCTCTCAAGGTCCGTGGGCAGAGTACTAATCTGTGTCTTGCCGGCGGTTGCGCAATGAACTCTCTAGCGAATGGCAAGATCCGGCGCAATACGGGTTTTGAGCGGGTCTATATTCAGGCAGCCGCGGGAGACGCGGGTGGTGCCATTGGTGCTGCACTTAATGTCTGGCAGCAACTTGGCGGCAACTTTTCCGCCTCCGGAATGCCTAATGCTTACCTCGGCCCCGGCTATAGCGATGTGCAGATTGGCGAGGTCGTTGAGAGGTTCTCCCGCGATTTTGCCGAGCGTGGCTGCACGGTCAATCTCAACAGTCCGATTGAGGAAGTCTTCGATAAGACTGCGACGGCGATCTTGGAAGGGAAAGTGGTCGGCTGGTTTCAGGGACGTATGGAATGGGGCCCACGGGCATTGGGCAACCGCTCGATTCTGGGTGACCCGCGCCGGGGCGACATGAAGGACATTCTCAATCTCAAGATCAAGCGGCGGGAGTCATTCAGGCCGTTTGCCCCTTCAATCATGCGCGAGCATGTGGCTGAGTGGTTTGAGGAAGATGACGATGTGCCTTTTATGATGAAGGTCTTTGGGATCAAGCCGGAAAAACACGCTGCGATACCCGCAGTTGTCCATGCAGATGGCACAGGCCGCCTGCAAACCGTAACGGAGGCGTCAAATAGCAGGTATTACGGGCTCATTCGGCGCTTTCATGAGTTGACCGGCGTACCGATGCTGCTGAATACCTCATTTAACGAGAACGAGCCGATTGTCACCCGGCCAGAGGAGGCCATCGACTGCTTCCTGCGGACCAATATGGATGTGCTTGTGCTCGGGAACACATTCATAAGCCGGCCTGACGACATCTCTCGGCCAAAGGTGGAAACAGGTGCAGATAGCGGGCAGCCTAACAAAACGGTGGCTGTGCACTGAAATATGCGGCGGCGGGATATTAGATGTGCCCGATTGTTCCGTTCAAGGTGCTGTAGTGCTGCTTCCACATTGAAAGTGTAACCAGGGGAACAACATATGAGCGGCTATTTGAAGGAGTTTTTCAAACAGGTCGTTTTCCGGCATACCAGCCTGGGCGCCCCGAGATATCAATACAATATAGAGCCGATCCAGATTGCGGAGATCATAAACGGCATTGAACGCTCGAAAGCGAACAGCGGCGGTTGTGTGGTTGAAATCGGTCTGGCGCGTGGTCTTACCAGCAAGCTTATTGCGGAGCACATAAAACGCCAGTCCTACGATACGATGTTTTATTGCCTCGATACGTTTTCCTCGTTCACCAAGGCCGACCTCGAATTTGAGTATCAGACTCGGGGCAAGACGAGAGGAGAGCTTGTAGGATTTTCTTACAACGATTTTGAGGTGTGGAAGAGTAATTTCGTACAGTACCCGTTCGTGCAACCCATCCAGACCGATGTGTCGGAATTTGATTTTTCGACTATTGCCCCTATCAATTTTTGCTTTCTTGACGTTGATCTCTACGTGCCCACCAAGAAAGCGCTTGAGAACATGCTTCCGCATATGGCTCCTGGCGGCGTGATTGCGGTTGATGACGTACTCGACAACAATCGCTGGGACGGCGCCTTTCAAGCGTTCATGGAGTTCGTTTCGGAAAACCGACTCCTGCATCGGGTATCCGGAAACAAGTGCGGTGTGATTGAGCTGTGACACCTATTGGTACTATGTGGCATATCCTCACTCATCCGCTCTGCCGTGAGCGGCGGTTGGCAGCCCTGTGGCGGTATCTTAGCTGGCAGGCCGGGTCGCGGCTTCTGGCTGCGCCGGTGGCGATACCCATTGTCAACGGGGCGAGGCTTCTCGCGGTCCGCGGCATGACTGGGGCTACTGGAAATGTCTATACGGGGCTCCATGAGTTTGAAGACATGGCATTCGTGCTTCATGCGCTTGAGCCCGGAGACGTCTTTGCCGATGTAGGGGCAAATATTGGCTCTTATACGCTGTTAGCTGCCGCGGGGGTCGGGGCGCGTGTGGTGGCGTTTGAGCCTGACCAAGGGGCATCGATGTGGCTGAGGCGCAATGTTGGGCTCAATTGTGTGGAAAATCGGGTGCGAGTCGTTGAAGCAGCTGTTGGCGAGACCCCCGGCACAGTTCGTTTTACGACCGGACTGGATACTGTGAATCATGTTGTCGACGTGGATGGTAAGGCTGGGTCATCTACCGACATAATGGTCGTGCGGCTGGACGATGAACTCGGCGATCAGGTGCCACGGGTCATGAAACTGGATGTGGAAGGTTACGAGCTACCGGTTTTAAGGGGTGGAGCGCAATTGCTGGTAGACACACGCCTTGAGGCTATAGTGGTGGAGCTGAATGGCAGCGGTCAGCGGTACGGATTTCACGATAGTGATACGGTGGCATTGCTTGAGGGCGCGGGGTTTGAGCGGTGCGTCTATGATCCATTCAGCCGGGAGTTGTCGCCGCGCCGAGTTGATCACCGAAATGACAATGTGTTGTTCATCCGCGCTGGGAGTGATGTTGGTGCGCGGATGAAATCGGCCGCACCCTTCACGGTTTTGGGCAGGACGATCTAGGCGATGACCCATCCTGTTCGAGGGTTTAAAGCCTCTAGTTGTAAGATGCCTGAATGAAGCACCGCAAACTTGTTTATTTTTGTGACTGGCTACCACCAGATTTCGGGGCCGTAGGGCAATACAGTGTGCTTTTCGCTCGCGATTGGATGGCGCGCGGATATGATGTGGTGCTGGCGGGCCTTTCATCAACAGTAGATTCCAGTGTGCGCGTTGATGCTCCTAACGGGTCGCTGGAAATCATCCGTCTCAAGGCGGAAAAATATGACAAGGGTAGCCTGCGGGAGCGGGCGCTTTGGACGCTTAGGGTCAATACAAAGCTGATCACCCGCGTATGGCGCCATTTGCGCGAGGCCGATGACATACTCTTCACCGGAAGCCCGCCCTTTTTGATCCATTTTCTGGTGCCACTGAACATACTGTTGCGCAAGCGCATAATCTACCGGATCACCGATTTCCACCCGGAATGCATAATGGCGGAACGTGGCGGCGGTGGTCTGCTGCTCAAGGCTTTGTATCGTGTCACGGTGTTCTGGCGCCGCCACATTCACCATTTCGAGGCGTTGGGGGAAGATCAGCGCGAACGGCTCAAGGACATCGGCATTCCTGAATCCCGCATTGAGATTAAGCGTGACCCCTCACCGGTTGAGATCACAAGCCAAACACTGCCGCTGGAACGACCCGATGGATATGAGGGGGCCGTCTTGCTGCTATATTCCGGTAATTGGGGAGTAGCGCATGATACACAGACATTCATAGAAGCCTACCGGCAGCATCACAAGCGCGGGTCCGGGCGTGTTGTTCTGTGGCTGAATGCTTTGGGGGCCGGTGCGCGAACTGTTGAAGAAGCTCTGCAGGCGGACGGTCTGCCATATGTGCGCGGTAAACCAGTGCCCCTTGACGAGCTTGCTAGCCTGCTTGTCACCCCTGACGCGCACCTCATAACGCTTAAAGACGACTTTGTGGGATTCGTGCTTCCGTCGAAAATATATGGATGCTTGGCTTCAGGCAAACCGTTGATTTACGTGGGAAGTCGTAACTCCGATGTACATCTTCTGGCCGGTGAGGCTGAGGCTCGTGGAGTATTCTACCGTAATTGTCCGGTGGCCGCGGTGGAGGCGCTATTGACGTCTTTGGAGGAACTGGCTGGGAATGGGCATGCTACTCGGATGTGCATGGAGCCGGATTGTGACTAATTAAAAATTTTGTTGCTCTCGATGTTGCCGTATTAAATGGTTCTAGATGTTGCGCACAGGGCTACGGTCGATGGGCGCGGGATGTCCACCATCCTTGTCATCACATAGCGCCACCGGATCAATGCCAGCATCGCGCAAGGCTTTTTCGTCCACATGCTCGCCGGCGAACATGATCCACATGGTTTTCAGCAGAATTCTCGCGTCTAGCCAAAGGTTTGCGTGCTCGCAGTACCACCTGTCCAATTTGAGCTTCGCTTCGACATCCAGCACGCGGCCACCATTTACCTGCGCCCAGCCGGTGACGCCAGGGCGCATTTGGAAACGGAAATCACCACTAGTGCCGTGCCCATCAAGGTCGGTCAAAACCCAGGGCCGCGGACCGACCAACGACATCTGCCCAGCAATGACGTTGAAGAGTTGCGGCAGTTCATCAAGTCTCAACCGCCTTAGAACGCGGCCGATTCTGGTTTGCCTTAGGTCATCGGCGAGGGGCGCGCCGACGGGCCCGGTAGCTGATTTGAGCGTGCGGAACTTGTAGAGCTTGAAAGGCGCGCAGTAGCGGCCCGGTCGCACCTGCACGAACATTGCCGGCCGGCCCATATCCACCACTACTAGGAGCCATACCGCGGCAAACACTGGTAGCAATAAAATTGTCGCAATCACCGCAATTGCGACATCGAGTATCCTCTTCACAAGCTCGCTGACCGAATGGGTGCGTGCCTGCGCCGCCAACATGGGTACGTCGCCAGTTGATGTTATGGACGATTCGATGCAGGTGCTGAGAAAATCGGTGCGACCGATTTCTTTGAGGCGGTGGCGAGCAACGAAGTCGTCGATACGGCGGCCCGCCAGCGCGCCCCAGTTTTCAACTTTCGGCGAGCGACATGTAGCAACGGGATGGATGCCCTGGGTGGCCAGTTCAAGCATTAGCTTGTCGAGGTTTCCCACGTCCCCGACAACAGGCACCCCATGGAGGAATTTTTCCTGCGTCCTACCACTTTCCGACACGACTGCGACAGGGCACAGATTGTTGTACGGGGTGGCCTGTGCCATCGAAATCATGAATTCAGCAAAGCGGTCCGTGCCAAAGATGATGACGGGAACCCATTCGCGCATGTTCTGATTGGCGAGAGCAGGGCGCGAGCCGCCCAGCAGCAACCGGTGCCCCAAAATCATACCCAGGGTCAGTCCCATGGCATAAAGAAATGGGACTGACCGGCCAACTGAAGGCGACTGAATGAGGAAAGCCACGCCGAGAAAGCCCAGACTGACGACGGCTGACAGACGCAGTATGTAGAAAAGCTGGCCGTGCGATGCCGCGCGCCAGGGCTTCGTATGGCTGCCGGTGAAGAAGAAGGTGGCAAGTGCGAGCGCCCAAAGAACAGGCATGTAAACGTACAGCTGAGGCAGAAACCGTGAAGACGTGAAGAAATCTGCGTCCAAGGCTTCCGCGTGCCTTAGGGTCAGCGCAAGCGGGAGAGCGCACGTGACCCAGAAAAGATCGTGGATCAAACGCACCTTGCTCGACAGTTCGCGTTCTGAGGTATGTGCCATCTGACCCTCTGTCATCCTCTCCTGCGTGCACTGTCAATTGGCGCTGCCGGGTAAAGCAAGTGTGATAGCTTCGCAACTCCAGTGCCAACCAGCGTTGACAAATTGAGCAATATCCGTGCCATGTCTGGCACTTGGCATGACGCTACAATCCCCGGCTGAGCCGAGTTTAGGCAGGTTGGCCAAGCGTAAAAAATGACCGACATTCCAATGCGTTGCAAGCACCTGTGGGTAGTTGTTGCTTGCTACTTCCGGCTGTGCGTCGACGGGTGAGCATTTTTGTGTCGCGGATTAATAGCAATCATCAAGGCAAATCTACGACGCCGGCATCGCAATATGTCGCGTTAACCATTAGTTAAGATTGTCGCGGGGCATGCGCCGTGCTAAGTAGATCTTGAATTTTGAGCAATGGATCTACGAAGTCCGAGTGTATAGAAGAATTGGGGCCAGCTATGCCTGTTTTTGCAGAAGTGCGTCGTGTTGGGCACTTGGTTGCCGTGACGGTAGCATTGCTCGTGGCGTTGAGCGCGTCGGCTAATGCTCAATCAACAGGGTTGCTCGAAGCACAAAGTGCAGTTGAGCTTCAATTGGCCGCTCTGACGGGGCAGCCGACAACCATTAGTGAGGCCACTTCTAGCCAGCTGGCAGCTGCTGGCAATGCGGCCATTGAGGCGGCTTGTCCTGGTGGCGCAAACTGCCAAGAGGCGCTCGATATCCTAACTGTTATCATGGCGCTGGATCCTGAGTTGGTTGATGAGTTGCTGCCGACCGTTCTGGCAAACAATGGAAATGCCAGCGCGGTGGCGGAAACGGTTCTCGCCGCAGACAGTGGCGATGCAACCGTTTTGGCGCTCGCTGAGGCGCTAGAGGGTGCAGGCTACACAGACGTGGAGGCCATAATTTTGGCAGCCGCCCAGGAAGTTGGCACGACGATCAACACTGCTGCCATCCCGAGCGGGCCGGGCCGGCAGTCAGATATCAACCAGTTTAGCAGTTCTGATCCGCCCACACCAAGTGGTTCGTGATCTGGTGAAGCCAAGTGGCTGCCTTCGTTGGCGCCCGACGATTTGTTAAATTTGCTTAGATGCGCCGGGTGTGTTCGCTGCGGGGGTCTATGGGGGCAAAATACATGAAGAATACTCAATCCAGCCGTTGCGGGATGTTGGTGGCAGTGGGCGTTGTAACGGTGGGGCTTGCCGCACCGGCATTCGCGGACAGTCTCATTGACCCGTTTGGCTTTGATGAGTCCTATAACCCCATTGGCGTGCGTGTCGGGCAATTTATCATCTATCCCTCTGTTGAGGCCGGCGTGGGGTTTACCGACAACACCTTCCAGACCAGCGGTAACACGACCGAAGATGGGTTCTACTTGGTGTCGCCCAGTGTTTATGTGGCGTCTAATTTCGCGCGCCATGAGGTGGATCTGCTGCTTGACCTTGATGCCCAAAAGTTCTTTTCGGAAGATAGTGAAGACGTCGTCAATTTCTTTGCGGAATCGAACGGCAAGCTAGACCTATCTCGAGGGCTGTCGGTCGACACCACGATTGCGTACGCAATTGACCATGAATCGCGCGGTGCCCCGGATGTGCCAGTGTCGGTTTCAGAACCTCCCCGTTTCCAGGAATTTGATACCTCTGCGATTGTTTCTTATCAGCCCAACAGGTTCGGTGTTGCTGCCGGTGGCGGCTACGGCTTTGTGGACTACGATACTGAGACGTTGAACAACGGCGGCATCGTGGACAACAATGACCGCGATCGGGACTCCCATTTCGCAATGGGCGAAGTTAGCTACGAATTTTTAGAGGAATATACTTGGTTTCTGCGTGGTACCTATACGGGAACCGACTTCGACCGGACATTGGATCGCAGTGGCGTCAATCGTGACTCCGAGGAAGTTAGTGTCCTTGCTGGTATCCAGTTTGAAGTTTCTCGACTAATCGTTGGTGAAATTGGTGTTGGTTATTTCGAGCGGCAATATGATGACTCGACTCTACCCGACATCGATGGAGTGGATTACAATGTCGAATTAGAATGGTCTGCAACACCGTTACTTACCGTAACGGCCAGCGGATCCCGCTCTGTCGAGGAAACCATCATTGCTGGTGCAAGTGGCAGTCTTGATCATTCCGGTGGTTTGGCACTTGACTGGCGCATTCTCCGGAATTTGACGGTCGACGCAGACGTGAACTACACCAATTCCGAGTTTGAAGGCACAGGACGCTCAGACGACCTGATTACAGCCGGTGTTGGGGCCTCATATGCATTCACCAACAATGTCGCGGCAGTGCTGAGCTACGATCACACCGACCGGGATTCGAGTGTGAACGCGTCGGACTATGATGAAAATACAGTCACATTTGGCTTGCGACTTTCACTCTGAAAGTTATGTGCGTAGGGAGTCGGTGCTTCGCGACCGATGATCTATGTAGTTGGTAGACCTGTGCGACGCCTGTGGTGAATGACTTCTGCTACTGTCCGCTGCGGCATTGAGACCTGTGGCCGGCAGTTTCCTTTTATGTGGTCAAGTGTTGGGCGTGTAAGCTTCTCAGATGAACGAAGAAACAACTGTACGAAACCTTTCATCGTTGGCTGGAGACGCCGCAGATAATCCATTTGATTTCAAGGCCATACGTGAACTGGCGATAAGCCGCCGCTGGATCATTCTGGGTACGTTTGTCGTTTGTCTGGCCGTCACCATCACGTGGGTGGCGCAGCTTGTGCCGGTCTATCAGGCTGATGCCCGAGTGCTAATCGATTCGCGTGAACAGCAGGTGGTGGATATTCAGCAGGTGTTGCCTGGGCTGGAAGCAAACCAGACTACCATGCAGACTCAAATTCAAATCATTCGGTCTCGCAGCCTGCTGTTGCGGGTGATCGAAGACATCGGCTTGATGTCCAATCCGGATTTCAACTTGACCTTGGCGGAGACAGTTGCGGCTGACGAGCCGGACACCGCTCCAGCCGAGCCAGTACTCAATTCCGCTGCAGCCCTACGGGACGAAACAGATCTCCTTAGCCCTGAGCGGATTGGGGTGGTCAACAAGCTTCGCTCTGCGCTGAGCGTTCGGACAGTCGGCGGCTCCACGGTTATCAGCATCAGCGCTGAATCCACTAAACCGGCCTTGGCAGCACAGATTGCCAACTCCGTTGCCAATCTTTACGTGCTCGAACAACTCAACGCCAAGTTTGATGCAACGCGCAAGGCGACCGAGTGGCTCACGGTGCGGATCAATGATCTAGCAGACCAGCTTGCTGTCGCAGAAGGTGCCGTTGAAGCGTTCCGGATGGAGAACAATCTGTTTGAGGCAAATGGGGTTTCATTGACTGCCCAGCGGCTTTCAACTCTGAGCGCTCAGCTGACGACAGAAAAAGCCCAGTTGGCTGCCGCCGAGGCACAGCTGAGGCAGATCAACCGAGCATCGGGCGGCCGTATACAACTAGATAGTCTTTCAGAGGTTTTGGCGTCGGGAATCATTTCCCAGCTGCGCGGCCAGGAGGCACAACTGCGCCGCCAAGCGGCGGAGTATTCAAACAGATACGGGCCCAAGCACCCGAAGATTACTGACCTTCGTGCGGAACAGCAGGATCTGGCGGCGAAAATCGCGCAGGAAGTAAACAGGGTGAAGCAGCGGCTGCAGAATGATGCGGAAATTATGCGCGCCCGGGTGGGCGTCATTCAGACCAGCCTAGAAGATGTGCAGGGGGCAACGTCGGAGCAGGACCGCGCGCGCATTCAGTTGCGCGATCTGGAGCGCGAAGTAGAATCCACCCGAGCCCTGCATGACAGTATGCTCACACGCCTCAAAGAGATGCAGCAGACCGAGGGTGTCCAGACACCGGATGCAAGGGTGATATCTCCGGCAGCGGCGCCGACTGTGCCGGTGCGGCCCAACCGCCGCCAGATTTTTACTGTTTCAATCCCCGCAAGCATGGCATTGGCATTCATTATTGCCTTCATGGTCGAAAAGTTGGACAAGGGCTTCCGCACTGCCAGTCAGCTTGAAACCGCGCTCGATATACCTGTAGTGGCGGTGGTGCCCGAGGGCGGGGCCTCGTCCGGGACTGCTGCCGCGAAAATGCCGATCACGGAACCACTCTCTGCCTATACAGAAGCGATCCGCAGCATCCAGACCGCCTTGATGGTCTCAGATGTCGACAAGACCGTGAAGACGATTGTGGTGACCTCTGCGACGTCAGCAGAAGGCAAGTCGGTATTATCATTGTCCCTAGCGCGCCTTTATGCGGGCATGGGCAAGAAGACCCTACTTCTGGAAGCTGATCTGCGCAGGCCGTCCATCGCAAAGCTGCTGGATCAAAATCGCTGGGAGGTTGGGCTTATGGACTACCTCTCCGGCGCGACGCCGCTTGAAGAGGCGATGCACAAAGACCCGGAATCGCCGCTGTACATTCTGCCAGTCCTCAAACCGCCGGCCAATCCTCCGATGATTGTTCAATCGGACGCAATGCGCCGCCTGGTTGAGGAAATGGCTCGTGTTTTCGATATCGTCATCATAGATTCAGCACCTCTCCTGCCCGTCAACGATACACGGCATCTCCTCAGTTACGTGGATATGTCGTTGCTGGCGGTACGTTGGGATGAGACCAGCCGGGAAGCAGTGGAGAAATCGATGCTACAATTGCGCGAAAACTCGGCTCCGCTGTTGGGTGCGGTTCTCACCCGGGCAGACGTGCGCCGCCATTCACTTTATGAATATGGCTATGGTGAGTACTCAAAATATGGTCACTACTATACGTCGTGATACAATTGATTGAATCGATGTCGGCTCCTCGCGTACTGCTATGCGGATTGTGTGGCGCAATCGCAGCTTTCCTTTTTTTCTCCGGCATGGATCGGGCGCGGAATGCACTTGACGGCATCACGCTGGCCGAGCTGCTGCAGCGGCGCGACGCGGTATCCACAGGAAAACTGGTGGGGGCAGCCAGAGACGCGGCCGCCTCGGCTGAGTGGCAACATGATAGCGCGACCGCGTTCTTGTTTCTCGCCGAACGTGCTCACCAAAGAGGTATGGAAGCCCGAAGCACTTATCTAGAAGGTGCTATCAGTGTGCTCCGTCATCAACTTGCTCGACGCCCGGCAGATGGGATTGCCTGGGCGCGGCTTGCATGGGCCACTTCTTTTTTCGCCGAGCGCGGACAGGATACAGATCATGCGTTGCGCATGGCCCAAACATATGCGCCTCATGCTATCTATCTCACACAGGTGAAGTTCGAGGCTGCCGCGCGGGCCTGGCCGGACCTTTCAATCTCGGCGCAACAAGGTGTGTTGCGGATGGTTCGGGAAGCCTGGATAAGCGCCGACGGTCGCCAGGCTCTTCGGCGAGGTTACAGCCCGCCTTATTCGGTGCACATCCTGGAACGTGCATTTCCCAATGGTTGATCGCCGTCGTCATACGAATCGCCCTACGGCTGTCTGGCGTGGCAGTGCTTGGGTTATGGTTGCGGTTCTCGGGTTGCTCGTGATGTTAACGCCGCTGCCGCTTGGGTCACACCGTGACTGGGGGTGGGCAGCCATTGCACTGGCAGCTTCGCTGTTGGCACTCCTCATGGGCGTTCTCGCGTTTGCGCCCGTCGCTCAAGAACGTCAGCTTGCGCACAGAAGCGCCGGTTTGCGGTTGGGTGTACTCTGCCTTCTTTCCCTGCCGGTTTGGGCGATGGTGCAGACTTCAAACCTCGTTCCTGCATCCTGGTTTCATCCTGCATGGTTTATTTCCTTTGGAGGCGCCAATGGTATCCCACCCGACGCAGCGATTTCGGTTGCGCCGGATATGTCCGCCAATAGTGCAGTCCGGCTCCTTTCCTATCTAACAATTGGCGTTGGGGCCTGGGCGGCCGCGGTTTACAGGGCCTCGTTCGGGCTGCATCTACTGCGTGTCGTAGCCGTAGCGGGCGTGTTCTATGGTGCATACGGCCTGCTAGAACTTGCTGCTCGCCAGCACTTTGCTGTCCATCCTGCAGTGATGCCCTATCCAACGGACCTGTCTAGTGCAAACGGGCCTTTTGTAAACCGCAATCACTTTGCCACCTTTGTGGGAATGGGGCTGGTGTGTCTGGTCGCCCTGTGGCGGCACCATATGGTTGCTAGGGGGCTCCGGATGCCGACCACGATACGCCGGGCGTTGCGCGACAGTATCGAGCGTTTTCTCGGGCAGGAATCAGTTTACCTGATCGGCTGTGCGGTCATGTTCTGTGCCCTGTTGTTGAGTGGGTCGCGTGCTGGGGTTGCTACAACGCTGATCGGTGTTGCCCTACTTCTTGTCCTGATGCGAGCCTTTGGGCGATCATCCAGCAAACCTGTTATCATACCTTGGGTCACAGGAATGTCTGTTGCCAGCGGGTTGCTCATGTTGGCAGGCTATCCGCTGCTTACCCGCCTGCTGGCAACGCCTGCGGTGCTTGGCTTCAGAAAAAGCCTTATGGATATCGGATTGCAGGCTATTGAAGACCGGCCGTTCCTTGGTCATGGTGTTGGCGCGTTTGAACAGACATATTTCCTTTATGCGTCAACGGAATATGCCCTGTTTCAAGTTGATTACATGCACAATGAATTTCTGGAGCTTGCTGCTGGCGCGGGGCTGCCGGTTGCGCTGGTAACAATTCTTGGATTTGTGCTGCTCGGTCGTAAACTGCTGGCGGGGACGGCCCGAAAGGCGGGAACTGTTTTACCCGCCTGTGGTCTCGCAGTGATGGCCCAGGTGGGCCTTCACTCTGTTTTCGATTTTAGTGTATCGGTTCCTGCCGTCGCGTTGACCTTTTCGGTTGTGCTTGGGGTGGCGCTGGCCGGTGCTACTACTAAGATACGCACTTAGCGGGGCCCGCGTGGGCCGCTCCTCTTCAAACAACAGGTAACCCTGCCTGGCAGGTATCCTAGAAGAAGCTTTCCGGTATGCGTAGCACGTCACCCGGTGACACCCGAACACTTTCATCGGCGGGCTTTTCGATTTCCTGACCTTCACCTTTGAGCTGGACAAAGACCCGCCGCCGATTTGCGCGCGGGGTGTAGCCGCCAGCCAGTGCGATCGCTTTCACGATCGTCATGCCAGTCACATAGGGGTATTCTCCGGGCTGCTCAACCTCACCTAAAATGTAAAACGGGCGGTATTCTATGATTTCGGCGCTGACCTGCGGATTGAGGAGGTATCCGTCGCGCAAGGCACCTTCGATGCGGGTTTCGAGGGCCCGTGCGTGGATACCATTCGCGTTGATTTCGCCGATGAGAGGAAGGGCGACTACACCGGTGCTGTCGAGCTCGAATTCGCCTGAGAGATCCGCTTCGCCGAAGACAATGATGCGCACGCGGTCGCCTGGGCCTAGCTCATATCGGTCGAGGGATACGAATGGCTCTGACTGAGCCATGGCCGTGCCGTAGCTGAACAGTGCCAATATGGCCGCTAGCCACGCAGTCGAAAAGACTCTCATACTCAAACCCCGTTGAATTTGTTGACCTAACTCGTGCGGCCCTCGGTAGCCTTGTGATCAAGTAACACGCCACCGGATACTGCAACAGAGGCATCTTGGCCTATGTCGTTTTGGTGCCTATTGTCTGCACTATTGTTTTGATGCGGTTGAATCAAAAATGGAACCTTGTTGATGAGATCAATCCTCGTTACCGGTGGTGCGGGCTATATTGGTTCGCATGTCTGCAAAGCTTTAGCCCAAGCGGGCTTCCAGCCTGTTACCTACGACAGTTTGATCTATGGACATGAATGGGCCGTGAACTGGGGTCCGCTTGAAGTAGGTGAGCTGTCCGACGGCGACCGTCTGGATCAGGTTATGCGCAAGTATGGTCCGGAAGGGATCATTCATCTGGCCGCTTTTGCATATGTTGGTGAATCTGTCTCCAATCCTCTGAAGTACTACAAAAACAATGTTGGTGGGACAATATCTCTGGTTGAATCTGCGCACCGCAATGGCGTCAAGAAGTTCGTTTTTTCGAGCACGTGCGCAACCTACGGTGTGCCCAAAAATGTACCGATTGTTGAATCCGAGCCTCCCCATCCGGTTAACCCTTATGGCGCCTCAAAGTTGATGGTCGAGCGAGTTCTCGCTGATTGCGCCGTGGCGTATGGGCTTGAGTGGTGCGCCCTGAGATACTTTAACGCCGCAGGGGCTGATCCCGCCTGCCGGATCGGTGAAAGCCATGATCCCGAGACTCATCTTATCCCGCTGATTATTGACGTGGCCAAGGGGGTGCGGCCTCACATTACGATCTTCGGTAACGACTACGATACGCCGGACGGGACATGTATCCGCGACTATATCCACGTGGATGATCTGGCGGACGCGCATGTCCGCGCCCTGGAGCGGCTGGGCAGTAGTCTCCCCACCATAATTAATCTTGGTACCGGCAGAGGGTATTCGGTGCTTGAAGTGATTGATTCTGTACAAGCGGTGACCAACAATCCCATTCTTGTGGAGGTCGGCGCCCGGCGGGCGGGTGACCCAGCGCGGCTTGTATCAGATCCGTCGCTGGCTCTCGACGCGTTGGGATGGAAGGCGCAGTACGTAGAGATTGGCCCGATTGTTGATACCGCGTGGCGTTGGCATTGCCGGGAGAGTCCGGCCTGAGTTGACGCTTTTCCTGCTGGGTTTTCCAACTCTAGGTGTGTGTGTTGCGGATATGTGCGTAGATGCCGTGCCACTGCGTCATGAACCGCTCATAATTGAAGCGGGCCTCGTAATCGCGCCGTGCTGCGATGCATGCGGCCTTGAGTACTTCGGGTTGTCCGAGCCACCATGAAATCTCGGTGAACAAGGCGTATGACGTGGCGTTGCCGCATACGCTGCCGTCGACCCTATGATGGATCAATTCCGGCATACCACCGCGGGGAAATACGATCGATGGTGTGCCGGACTTTTTGGCCTCTGGTATCACGTTGGGGTGGGGGTCATTCCAGGTTGAGGGGCACAGGTGCAGGTGTGAGGCTGCGAGAAGGCCGGGAACGTTCTCAATGAAACCCAGAAACTCAACCTCACGGGCGAGGTCCAGGTCTTGCACGATTTGAGAGAGGTTTTGGCCGTAAGTGCTGCCCCATTCCGCCGACCCGGCAATCTTGAGCGTCACCCGGTAGCCAGCTTCCTTGAGTAGCGAGACAGCCTCGATTGCTTCAATTGCACCTTTGGCGGGTGAAAGCTGTCCGATGAAGGAAAGCATCCAGGTGCTATCCTCGACTTGCGCCGCTTCATCGCAGGTGTGGGACCCGGCAGGTAGGTTGCGCTGGGGTGGGTGGTTATAGATCACTTGGACGTTTTCCGGTGGCACGCCGTTTTCAATGAGCGTGTCGCGAATGTAGTTGGAGACAGCGACGAAGAGTGTTGCTGACCAGACGGCACGGCGCACCAACCAACGGTGGATGGGTGTATGGGCGGGCAGTTCGTCGCCTGCGCGCATCACGATGGGCATGCCGAGCCAGCGCGCTATCGGTGCGACATAAGAAAAGTTTTGCAGATTTGGGATGTGCAGCGCGGTGATGCCGAGAGCGGGTATCAGGCGGCGCAGCGTGAGGGAGGTAGCGACTACACCGTAGAGGTTGCGTATGAAGTACTTGAAGTGTTTGCCTAGCATATGCCGGGTCCACAAATAGCCAAATGCAGCGCGATGCCAGTTGAAGCCGGATGCTTCCAGATAGGGCTCGATGTGATCTGCGCCGAAGGTGCCATGGGTTAGGAAGGTAACCTGAGCACCTTGCTCGCGAAGCGCGCGCATGGCTTCGATGTTCGCACGTTCAGAGCCGAACAGATGGGAGCTCGCGAGCAGTGCCAGAATATGCTCACCTTCAAGCGTACGCTCCTGATCCGGAGTGTTGTTCGGGGCCGGTGCCGGCGGGCCATCATTCTGGGGCTTGTCGTAACCCGGGTCGCGCATTGGGTCAGCACTTTCTACTACGTTAGTCTACCTGTATTTATAGCTGCCTCCGCTTGTCATGTCTGATAAAACGCTGCGGTAGCAAATGATGGTGCCGGTGGCGGAAATCTTTAGGCATCCGCGGGCATTGACGCATTGAACTGGCAGCAAAGTTGGCACCCGTGTCCGGAGGAGAACCAAAATCTTTTAGAACGACCGCTAGGTCGGCCCTGATCTGGGGTACTGGTGTCTCGATCAGTCTGCAGATTGTTCAGGTGGCCATCAGCCTTATTTTGGTACGGCTACTTACGCCTCAGATCTACGGCCAGTTCGGTCTCATCCAGGCCATCGTTGTCTTCACTTATGTATTTTCCATCCAGAGCTTTCTTGAGCATGCGCTACGGCAGAAGACCGATAACACCCTACAGTATGCAAGGCACTGGTCGTTCGGGTTGATCCTCCATGGATGTCTCTTTGTCATCGTAAATGGCGTGGCTGCCGGTTTTCTTTGGATTGAGAATTTGGCGCCCTTGGCACCATATCTGGCAATAGGATCCATTGGTATTCTACTCAATCTGCCCCGCATCCTATGGAGCACTGTTCTCCAGATAGAACTGGACTGGCGGCGTCTGCGGCTTCTCAAGAGTATCAGCGTGCTTTTGTCGGGCGGGGTTGCGATCGGTCTCGCGCTGTCGGGCTTCGGTGTTCTTGCCCTTATGGCACACATGATCTTAGTACCGGTGCCGTTCGCCGCAGACCTCTTCATTTCGCGGCGTGGCCTTATTGCTTGGGACTTCGATTTCAAGGCCTATGCTTCCGCCATGCGATTTGGTATTACCCGCAGCGCGTCCGAGGTCCTGACGCGCGGGCGGCTGCTGCTGGAAAGCGTCTTTCTCTCGCAAGGTCAAGGCTATGCCGCTTATGGCATCTATGGGCGTGCCATCGGTCTTGGGCAATTGTCCACCGCAACCTTTGCTGGGCCTGCGGTGACTGTGCTTTATCCGATACTCTCGAAACTGGAGCGTGGCACACAGCAGGCGCGTGAAGCGTCTGGCCTGTTGTTAAGGGCCTCTGCTTGGATTGCATTGCCGCCCGCGACACTGCTGATCCTTGAGCCCGAAGCAGCCGTCCTGATTGTTTTCGGGTCGGGGTGGGTTGAAGTCGCCGCTTTTCTTCCGGTTGCGGCTCTCATCTGCGTTGGCCGTGTTGGTCTGCAGGCATTGACCGTGATTGTTCTCACGGGCATCGGTCCGCGCATCGTCCTCTATGCACAACTCAGTCTTCTAGCGGGATATGTGGCCGGGCTAGCACCACTTCTTCTGTCGGGCGAAGTTCTGGCATATGCAAAGACGATTGCTGTGGTTTATGGGGGCGTCTGCACCGGTCTTATAGCGCTGCTGGTTGGGCGCGGTGTGCTGGCTCTTAGTGCGGTTCTGCGCACGCTGGCAGCCTGTGCTGCCAGTGGTTCCCTCGCGGCTGTTACCTGGTGGCAACTGGTGCCGGCGATATCTGGCCTGGACACGGTCTGGCAGTTTGTCGGTGCGGCTGGGCTCTGTGCATCTACCTATCTGGCTGTGATCCGGGTTATAGATGCGGGCGCTCTGCGGGACATTCTATATTATGTGCCGCAGGGCAGGCGTCTCGGGATGTTGTTGTTCTTGCCGCCTGCCAAACCCTGAATGCTGTGAACAAGTGGGCTTCCCTTATGCGCCGTCTCCTCATTGTCTCGCCCCATTTTCCGCCGACAGATGCGGCGGATATGCACAGGGTGCGCGGCGGTGTGAACTTTTATGCACGGTATGGGTGGGAGCCTGCCATATTAGCGATCTCTCCTGAAACCGCCGGGCGGCCAATTGAAGAGCGACTTACACGAACGGTTCCCGACGACCTGCCAATCCAACGTGTGGATGCGCTTGGCGTACATGTGACGCGACATCTCGGCCTGACTGCTTCCGGCCTGCGTGGATGGGTGGCTCTGGCACGGGCCGGATCAAAGCTTCTGGCCAGCGGGACGTATGACCTCATCTATATCTCCACAACACAGTTCCCGATCATGACGCTTGGCCGCTATTGGCAGCGCCGCTTTGGTGTACCATTCGTGCTCGATTTTCAGGATCCCTGGTTCAACGCTGAATTCGTCAACTCGCAGCGCAGCCGACAGCTCAAACATCGGTTTATGCGGGCGGTGCACCGCAAGCTGGAGGCTATGACGGTTCCGCATGCGTCCGGCATCATTTCGGTCAGCCAGAAGTATATTGATGTCTTCCGCAGGCGCTATCCGGGCCTGGCGGATGTTCCGGCGGCGGAAGTGCCGTTTGGATTCAACCCTAAGGACATTGAAGTTTTGCAGGCTATTGAGACCCCACTCGTGTTCGATAAAACGACATGCACGGGGTTCTATGCAGGCCGGGCGGGCGCTGAGAGCGTTGATTTTTTGCGGCTGCTGATGAAGGCATTGAGTAGTGCACGGCAGCAATGGCCTGATGTTTTCGGTGCAGTACGGTTGCAATTTGTCGGCACAAAATATTCGAACCGTGAGACACAGGCTTTTGTCACGGCTGCGGCCCGCGAATTCGGTGTCAGCGAGGCGGTGCAAGAGCAAGGGGACCGCATACCTTATTTCAATGCGCTTGATGCCACCTCTCGGGCGGATTTCAACATCGTGCTGGGGTCAAACGATCCGGCTTACCGGCCCTCAAAACTGGCGATTCTGGCCGAGATGGGGAAGCCGGTGGTGGCTGCCGTGGGGCGGGACAGCGTGGTTGAGCGGGCACTTGGTGCTTTCCCCCAATGTGCGATCGGGCTTCTCCCAGATGGTGAGGCAGGTTTTGAGGATGCGGCGGCAAGCCTTGCGGGGCTGTGGCGGGAGGTGATTTGCGGCGCTGGAAGGGTGCCTAGTCCAGGACCAGCAAAGATTCAGGTTAGCGAGGCGGAAAAGCTGGCGCAGCAGGAATGCCGGATTTTTGATAGGGCGGTGGCGCGATCATGAGTATGGATGTCGACCCTCGCCTTGCCGAGTTGGCGCAACGCGCGACTAGTGACCCGGACAAGCACCTGCCGAACCTCCTTGGCATCGGTGCACCAAAGTCCGCTACCACATGGCTCTCAAACGTGCTTGATGCGCATCCGCAGGTTTTCATGCCGACGCGCAAGGAGCTGAACGCGCTTCATTACGAGAATTTTGCGGACCGCTTTGATGAATACCCCGCTTATTTCTCTGGTTGCGGGGATGAACTCATCCGCTGTGATTTCTCTGTGAGGTATATGGCATCTCCGCGCGCGCACCTGCATGCGAAGACTGTTATTCCGCACACACGCATTGTCGCCATTTTGCGCGACCCTGTGTCACAGATACAATCTCACTACTGGCATCTGCTGCGGCAGAATTTTCATCAGGCGGTGCCGCTGGTCACCCGGCCAAGCGTGCTTGAGGCGATTGAGCAGTATCCAGATTTATTGCTCGAACCGGCGCTTTACGCAAAACACCTAAAAAGGTGGTTCGCGGAATTTCCAGTAGACCAGTTTTTCATCCGGTGCCATGAAGACGTGACGGAGCGGCGGCAGGCGACCCTGGACGAGCTAGCCCAATTCCTCGGCATTGACACTTTCGAATCGACGCATCTAGTGGCGGCAGGCAAGCGTAATGCGCGGCAGGGCGTTCAACCAAAGTCGGAGAAGGCACGGCGTATTTATTCACGGCTTTATACATGGATTGCCCGCGGCCCCTATTTGTGGATCAAGAAGTGGGCGGGTATGGCGGTTGCTGACAGGTTGAAGGATCTGTTGCAGGTGCGGCGGGTGATGGAACAGCTTTTCTTCCGCCCGGCCTATCCTGAATTGAGCGCCGGCGAGAAGGCTGCCATTGTCGCGCTGGTGCGCGGCGATGTGCTTGAGCTCGAACGGATGCTCGGCCGGCCCCTGCAACACTGGCTGAGAGTGAATCAAGATAAGGCGATGCATGAATGACCCGACGCCGAATCGCCTTTGTCGCAACCCATCCTGTGCAATATTACAGCCCGTGGTATGCTTCACTGGCGCGGCACCATGACTTGACGGTTTTTTACGCGCTTAAGGCAACTGGGGCCGACCAAGCGCGGGCGGGCTTTGATATCGAGTTTGAGTGGGATACGCCTCTGCTCGAGGGGTATCATCACGAATGGCTCAACAATGTTGCTCAGCATCCGGATCTTAGTTTCTCAGGTTGTGACACGCCTGAAATTGGTGCCCGTCTGGAAGCAGGTGGGTTCGATGCGCTAGTCGTGCTTGGCTGGAACAAAAAGTCCAGCGTTCAGGCGCTTTTGGCTGCACGGCGCCAGAAGTTGCCGGTGTTTGTGCGTGGCGACTCTATACTAAATTCACCCAGAAGCGCTGCCGTGAAGTTGCTCAAATACCTGCCGTACCGCATGATTATGCCGCGGATGGCCCATTACCTCTATCCGGGTGCGCGGGCGCGGGAATACTTGGAGTATTATGGCGTGCCGGCGCGGCGGCTTCACTATCTGCCACATATGGTTGATACGGCACGCATCGGCTCTGACGCGGCTGAGGCGCGGGGCAGCGGCGAGGCTGCGAGATTGCGGAGGCAGTCGGGGGCAGGCGTTGCTGATACGATTCTGCTAACGGTCGGCAAACTCATCGGCCGGAAAAGGATCAGCATGTTGCTTCAGGCTTACCGCCGCATGCTTGCGGCCGAACCGGATCTTGTCGGCCGGTCTCAGCTTTGGATTGTCGGTTCAGGGCCGGAGCAATGTGAGTTGGAGGCGGTCGCCATGTCATATGGGCTGCCGGTCAGGTTCTGGGGATTTCAGAATCAGACCGTGCTACCGGCGTTTTACGCGGCGGCTGATTGCCAGGTACTTGCATCCGATGATGATACATGGGGACTTGTGGTCAATGAGGGGTTTGCGGCGGGTTTGCCTGCGATCGTTTCGAACCTGTGTGGGTGTGTTCCCAACATGATCTTTGATGGCGAGACAGGGTGGCAGTTCGGCACTGAAGAGGAATTGCAAGACTGCCTGCGGCTTGCTGTGTTAAACTCACGCAGTCTTGACATGCAGGACATCGCCAGGGTCAATCAAGCCCATTCATTCGCGCAAGGTCAGGCCTGTTTTGATGCCGCACTTGAGAGAGTACTTAGCTGATTGGCGCATGGAAATCGCCTGGACTGGGGGGTGGGACAATTCTCTTTTTTCTGCTTCGCATTCTGGGTCGCGCGCCGGGCTTTCGCGGTAAAGGGTGGCTGCAGCATGTACTGCAGCGAGCTGCCCGCCCGCGCGTTGTTGAGGTGAAGCCAGGCATCCGCATGCTACTTGACCCGCGCGAATGGACTCAGCTTGAGCTGATCCAGTTTGGCGTGACGGAACCTGCAACAACCGCTTTGTTCGAACGGTTGCTTGGGAGCGGGGACATCGCCATTGATGTTGGGTCGCATGTTGGAACGCTGTCGTTGCTTGCTGCTCACTCAGTAGGCGCGCAGGGGCATGTCTATGCCATTGATCCGCAGCCTCACAACTGCCACTTGGTACTCACAAACAGCGCAGCCAGCGGGTTTGGCAATATCACCACCATATGCGCCGCTGTCGGACAGGAAGACGGTTTCATCACATTACAACATCAAAGTGATCAGGACCGGGCCCGGCTGAGTCTTGCGAACATTGGCCCCAACGATCAGCCATACCCGTTTGTGGTGCCCTTGGTATCGGTCGATGACCTTGCTATCAGGTATGAAATGCCGCGGATCAGGCTTTTGAAAATTGACGTGGAAGGATATGAGCTTGCGGTGCTGGAAGGCTGTAAAGCCAGCCTGTCCCGGGTGGACAATGTGATTGTCGAAGTGCTGCCCGAAAGTGGCGCTGCATTTGCGGCGCAGCTGGCGCGTATTTTGTCCGCAGCCGGTTTCAAATTTTCATCTGTGACTGGCGAGGCGTGGTCGCCTGGCCAGGCATTAACCGAAAACAACCTTTGGGCCTCCCGTTAAGCGCGCCAAGCGCGTATTCTTCAAGGGGTATGTTGGCGGATCCCGCTATTGCTGTCCTATGACTGTGACCTTTTGTTCCTAGGCTACGGCAGAAAAAGCAGATTTGGAGAGCACTATGAGTAAGGCTGGAACGGTTCTGGTGGCAGGCGCCGGCGGGTTTATCGGCGGGCATCTTGTTAACTACCTCAAGGATCAGGGACACACGAGTGTCCGTGCCATTGACGTGAAGCCGCCGGAATCCTGGTATCAGCGCCATGATTGGGCTGATAATCAAGTGCTTGATCTGAACGACCTCCTCAACTGCCGCAAGGCGGCGGACGGCACGTGCGCGATTTACAACCTGGCGGCCGATATGGGTGGTATGGGGTTCATCGAGAACAACAAAGCGGCCTGCATGCTGAGTGTTCTCATCAACACCCATTTGCTCATGGCGGCGCGTGAGTTTCGGGTGGAGCAGTTTTTCTTCTCGTCCTCCGCGTGCGTCTATCCTGGTTACCGGCAGCGTGAAACGGCAGTGACATCTCTCAAGGAATCCGATGCGTATCCCGCTGACCCTGAGGACGGGTATGGATGGGAGAAGCTCTTTTCAGAACGTATGTGTCGGCATTACTCAGAAGATTTCGGCATCGTTTCGCGGGTGGCTCGATATCACAATGTGTATGGGCCTGAAGGCACCTGGGATGGTGGCCGCGAAAAAGCACCGGCGGCCATCTGCCGCAAAGTCATCGAGGCCAAGCTCTCGGGCCGCAATGAAATCGATATCTGGGGTGACGGCGAGCAGACCCGCAGCTTCATGTACATTGATGATTGCCTGCACGGCACCTACAACATTATGAATTCAAGCATTGAAGAGCCCCTCAATCTTGGCTCCGACGAGCTGGTCACGATCAATCAGCTTGTGGATCTGGCGGAGAATTTCGCTGGCGTGAAGCTGAAGCGGAATTATGACCTTTCAGCGCCACAGGGCGTGCGCGGTCGGAACTCTGACAACATGCTCATCAAGCAGAAGCTCGACTGGGCGCCAAGCATTTCGCTGAGAGAGGGGCTCGAGAAGACTTATTCCTGGATTTACGATCAGATACAGTTGCGGGAACGTGGCGAACGGGTGACGGTCTAGCCCGCCCTGCTACTCATTCCCCGCCCGGCAATATCAGGTAACCCGATGGCTCTCAGCTCGCGTATCAAGAATGCTCTCAACTTGGCGCTCAATCCTGTGGGGCTTCATTTGAACACGACGCTCGAGGAAGATCGCGAGCGGCGGCGGCTTCAGCAGATGGCGGAGCGTGGCCATTTTGAGGGCCCAGCTTATCCGCTGCTTGAGTGCATGTGCGCGTTTGATCCGCATCCACTCTCCAGCGCCTATCAGCACTATTGCAATGACCTTGCGCGGCTGATGGCAGGCGGGACCTCGCCAGGGTTATATGAGCCGGACAACGGCTATTTCAAGACTCCGGACGCGGAGGTCCTTTACCTCATGGTGCGTTCGCTCGCGCCGGATCGCATCCTTGAGGTTGGCTGCGGCAACAGCACGCGGATCATCCGCCAGGCCATCAGCGACGGCCAGCTTGCATCACAGCACATAGCAATCGACCCGATGCCGCGCGTGGAAATCGGCCGGTTCGTCGACAAGCTCTATCAACAGGAATTCGAGACCTCGGATTTTGAGAACCTGTTATCCGGCTTTGGGCCGAACGACATCGTTTTCGTGGATTCAAGCCACCAAGTGGCGGCGGGCAATGATGTGACGACCGTTTTCACCCGCCTCCTACCCATGGCCCCGGCCGGCGTGGTTTTTCACGTGCACGATGTTTTTTTGCCCTATGAGTATCCAGCGGAGTGGCTGGCGGACCGCCACCGGCCTTGGGCTGAGCAGACGTTACTTCACATTTACTTGTCCGGACATAGTGCGGATGTGCTGTGGCCAGGCCACTATGCGCAGCGCGGTGGCGCGTTTGATTTGAGCGGATTGCCCTTCGCGGACAAGGGATGTGCGCAAAGCTTCTGGTTCCGCAAAAGCACCTCATAGGCGGCTGCGGATGGTGATGTCGGCTTATGCTGTTTAGCTGCTGCCTCGGTGTTGCGCATGAATCTGGAATACATCTAAATCCTTTGCAGCCGCCAGATTCTTGTCGATGACGTGCACCACATAGCCTTCGCTCTCAAGCAGGGAGGTGCCTTCTGCCAACAACGCGGATGAGTGCATCTCGGCGAAAATGACGGGCTTTGCGAGTCTCAAGGTGTCAAGGCAGCCCTTCAGCACAAGAATTTCCGCGCCCTCCACATCTATTTTCATGATGTCCGGCGGGGCGATTCCTCCCCTGGTAACCATGTTGTCAAGGCACCGGACGGGAACGCTTATGCGGTCTCCAGTAGTGGTGTCTGCTTGGAAGGGGCTTGTCCCCAGCTTCGCCATGCTGGTCTGCGGCATTACGACGAGATCAAGTGTTTCGTCAAGTGCACCGACCGCGCATTCGTGCAGCGTAATTTCGTGGTCCGGGTTCAGTGTCACCAGCCGCTTGATGTACTTGATATTATCGGGCAGCGGCTCAAACACATGCACCTGAGCAGTGCCCGCGGCTGCGAGAACGCCCGAAAAGAATCCGTGCCAGCCGCCTATGTCATAGGCGACGTCACCGGGCTTTACAGCATTTGACACACGGGTCGCAAAATCGACTTCATAGGTGCCCGTCCAGATGCCTTTGTCTTCAGGCATTTGGATGTGGAACTTGATGCCGGCGGCGGGCCCCGCATCGACAACATGCTCAAATTCCTTGCCATTGAGAAAGGATGTAACCAGAAACCGCTGCAGGTGGGCGAGGCCGGGAAAGTGTTTGATGCGGTCACGGAATGTCCACGGCACTAGTCGTAGGGCGGTGCCTATCAGATCCGCTGATTTCATGACGCGACTCCTACCGTTTACCAATATGCGCGGGTTCAGCTTGCTTTACGCTCATGAATTCAGAGATGGCCTGCGCCGCCATGTCAATTGTGTAGGGTGTTGCTAGGGCCATCAGTGTTTTTGCATGGGCTTTTTCGCGAACTGCTGGCTGGCGGGCAATAGCAAGTGCTGCGTCAGCAAATGCGCCGGGCGTGTCAGCCGTGGCCGGCGGCCCGCCTGGCCAACTATAGCCGCGCATGCCCTCGGGGGTGGTCAGAACCGGGACACCCCACCCCAACATAACGGCCAGCTTTGTGCTGGCCCCGCGCGCGTAGCAAAAAAGCGGATTGATGCTGCAGGTCCAGGAGGCGGCTTCTTCGCGCAGGGCCTCGTCTGGCAGGCTTCCAAGATAAGTTGCGAAGGGGAATTGTTTGGCAAGCTTGTCGCCGACGTCGCCCGGCAGTCCAATGATGCGTACGTCGATGTCGGACGCGTTTCTCTTTGTCATTTCCTGGAGCACTAGCCTGAGTCCCTCAAGGTTGGGCGGATGGTCGAGGCGACCAACAAACCCAATCTGTCCGTCAAGTGGCTGCCAGTCCAGTTCGTCTCGGACAACAGTACGAGAGATTTGGAGTATGCGTTTAACGCCCAACCACCGCTCAATTTCAGCCTCAAACGGCGCGAGACAGATAACAGCGTCAATCCACCGGCGCTGTCGGCATTCCTCGACGATTTGCTGGCCTAAAAAATGTACCTGGCTGGTGCGCAAGCCAGTGAAATGGCTACCCCAGTTCTGAGTGCGGATTTCGTGGAGGTAGTCCACGCTGCCAAGACCGTGCGAAAGCATAATGATTTCAAGGTTCGGGTCGTGCTGTTTGAGATCCTCTGCGATGGGCGCGAGATCGGCGACGTTCAGGAAAACAGTTCTTGTATCATTTTGGTTGCACAGCCGAATTACTTCGGCGGCCGTGTTTTTTGGCACAAAGTATCTATAGGGCTGCCGGTCAATCCGCCGGGTGATTTTTGCGGTCAAGGAGTTGGCGGGCTCAAAGGTGCTGTAAGCAAGATTGAAGCCGGCATGTGTGATCGCTTCGATGTACTCGCGCGTGCATATCTGCTGGCCGCCGGGAACCTTCTTCATTGCATGAGCTGATGCTACGAAAACTGCGCGCTTCTTTACCACGACATTACTTCCTCGGACATGGATTTCAGCTGGGCCAGCAAACTAAGTGTCCGCGACATGAAATGCTTCAGACGACAGCAATGATTCAAAGTACGCCACCGTTTTCCGCAAGCCGTCATCGAGGGAGGTCTTGGGTTGCCAAGCTAGATCGCCTTTTGCCTTTGTGATATCCGGCTGGCGTTGCTTTGGGTCATCTGCGGGAAGCGGCAAAAATTTGAGTTTCGATGAAGAGCCTGTGATATCTATGACCTTCTCCGCAAGCTGGCGGATAGTAAACTCGGATGGATTGCCGAGATTGACGGGGCCGGGATAGTTGTCGGGTTGGTTCATCAAGCGGGTCAGGCCATCTACGAGATCGTCGACATAACAGAATGCGCGGGTTTGTGAGCCTTCGCCATAGAGGGTAATCTGCTGACTGGTAAGGGCCTGTACGATGAAATTGGAAACCACGCGACCATCCCTAGCGTGCATGCGAGGGCCGTAGGTGTTGAAGATGCGAGCTACCCGAATGCGTAGACTATGCTGCCGGTAGTAATCGAAGAACAGTGTTTCGGCGCAGCGCTTACCTTCATCATAGCAGGCGCGAATCCCGATCGGGTTGACGTTGCCCCAGTAATCTTCCGTTTGCGGATGAACGGCAGGGTCACCGTACACCTCACTGGTGGACGCTTGAAGAATTCTTGCGTTCACACGTTTTGCAAGGCCTAGCATGTTGATGGCGCCATGAACGCTGGTCTTTGTCGTCTGCACGGGGTCGTGCTGATAGTGGATTGGTGATGCCGGGCAAGCAAGGTTATAGATATCGTTCACTTCGACATAGAGCGGCCAGGTGATGTCATGCCGGATCAGCTCAAAGCGTGGGTTGCTCAGCAGGTGCTGGATGTTGTCGCGGCTGCCGGTGAAATAGTTGTCCACACAAAGAACATGTTTCCCCTCATCTAGTAGTTTTTCGCAAAGGAACGAGCCGATAAACCCAGCGCCCCCGGTTACCAAAGTCGTTGCGTCACTTATCATCGTTTTGGCGTCATTCGTGATGGGCTCCGATCGCTGGGCGAGGGCGGGTAGTTGTGTATCGCTGCATTGCTTAACGGCACCCCAGTTACCGCCCCCGATTTTGGGGTTGAAATTGCACTCGATGATCTTAATGAAGCACTAGTTAGGGCGTTTTACCACAAGGAAATCACAGCTTCCAAGATAGGGGGATTCTAGTCAAAAAGGGGCGGTCTGAGAGGAACCGCAATCATGTTCCTCTCAAACGGGTGCGGTACCCAAGTGCCGTCGGCGTAGTCTGTTGGTGTATAGGAGCCGCACTCAAGTTTGTCGATCTATGCAGTGCGGCAGGGGCGCTAACTGGATTGAGGGAAATACTGCTCTCGACGCGAAGATCCAGTGCTTCGGATGCAATCGTCTTGCGGCGGACTATGAGGTACACAGCCAAGAGCCCGAGTGATGCTGCCGCAAGTATGTTAGACCAAAGAGGCGTGATCGAACCAAATGGCAAAGGCGGCCAAGCCAATAGCGGTGCAAGTGAGACGACGTCGGGCGACCAGCCGTCTTGGCCATCGGGGTTTGCCGTGTGTTGTTCTGGTGCTAGAGTTCATGCTTGACGTTCACTGGATTTAGAGATGGCGATCACAGGCTGATTCAAGGTGATGGTGGGGTTAAGACGATCTGAGTGCTGCCTGAGGACTCCTCATGTACTGCATCTGATTGTGCCACAGAGCGATCTCTATTTGGAGGGGCACTTTCTACGCTCCCGTTCGGGTTGGTGTTCGTCTGAGGTAGTACCTCGCCAGTTTTGTGAGCTTGCCAGAAACCCAGAGCGATTGGCAGCGGGTCAATGGAATGCTGCGCCCACCACTTTTCTTCATTCCCGACATCATGCAGCGCTCGGTGGTGGATCGCACATAGCGGCACGGTGAACTCGTCGCTTACTTTTTGTCCCAAACCCCGATGCTGGGCGTAAGTAAGATGGTGAGCCTGTGAGGGACGTCGCCCGCAGACCAGGCAGGAAAGTGCGGCTATTTTTTTGAGGTGGGCTTTGTCGCGGACACGACGGGGAACGCCTATATGGAGCTTGGACTTATCAATCCTGTTCGACGTTTCCCTGTGTTTCTTTCCGTTGGCAGGTTTGTCCTCTTCTTTGGGCGTGCGTCCTGCCGTTGAAGTCGGACTTGTGATTTCGGTGTCGCTTCTATCTTTTGCCTGCGCTAGTTCTTCTTCTGGTTTACGCTGGTTAGGGTCCTGAACGGGGGGATCCGCTACCTGAAGCCAATTGGCGATTTTTCGCTGATAGGTTCGCTGAAGAATTTCGCCGTAATGCATGCCGGCCTGGTTTTTCAGCGAAGGCACCTCGCGCATCAGTCGGGCAAGCTCAGGGTAGTTCAACGCCCATAGGCGTATTGCGGTCTTGTATGAATCCATCGCGTTTAGGTGCGATCGATAGGCACCGCAAAACTCACCTGGTAGATCAAAACGGCCAAGAGCCATGCCGTCATGATTGACCAACACCCAATTTTGCCCCTGTCGATCATCAATGCACCCATCAATGTCGGCGAGCTCAGGATCGTAGAGCGCCAGGCCAAACTGGTTTCCGAATGTTGAGAGTGCCCGTTTGGTAGCGTCTGTCTCTGCGGCTTTGAGCGCCATGTCTCGTGCCCGTGGCTGATCGGTATGGTGCCCATGTCCCACACCAACTCCTTCGCGCAGGATGTCACGGGTATTCGTCTTCACGATCACCTGAACCTTGGCCTGATAGGTTGCATGCCAAAGCGGATCACGCCTTAAGACTTGGACTTGTTCAAGTGTAAGTGTTCGCCGATCCCATCCGTCAAAACCGAACACGCGATTGGCTTCTTTGATGACATGCCAGCCCTCGAGGTACGCCAGTCGTATGTTGTCTTCGTATCTCACTTTGACTGTTTTGGCTTTGAGCGGTGCGACAAGAGATTTGATCTGATTGCGTGAAAATCCCATCACTTCGTCCTCACTGAAAGCGTGTCGTCTTGTGGCGTGAGTTTTGTTCCCGGAACATCCTGTCCACTTAGCAGAACGTCTCTTAGTTCCTTGCGATCAAGCTTGGGTGGTTGAGTACGCCAGTACTCCGCCGGGATAGCGCCCTCATCCTCGATGGATACCGCTGGAGGAACAGGGCGCAGGCTCGCGGTGATGTCAGATTTCAGTATCTTCTTGATGTCAGCGTCGCGCATCGCGCTTGCTGCTAATGCCCGTTTTTTGCGTTCGCGTTCCAGGAGCCTTGCCTGGCGTGATGCCATATCTGCCATTCTTGCTTTGAGAGCATCCGCCATGTCGCGGTCGGCAAGTGATGACCTGATGAGAGCAGCAATCAGCTCCGGTAAGTCGCTTATTCCTTCGACGGTATCGGCGAGGGTTTCCTCGTCGGCTTCCGGGAATTCACGGATGAGCTGCAGTCGCAGCTGCTGGTGAGTTGAAATCGCGTTTCCAAGTTGGATGGGATGGAGTTGGTTCATGGGTAGCCTCCGGCAAGGGGTGATTACCCCTCCATGCATCCATGCAATCGCCTACGCATCCAGTCCCAAAAGCAAGTTTCCAGTGCATAAACCTGTGCAAAACCAGTGGGTTAGAGGCCTTGGTCTTGACTGGAAGAATTTTAGACGAGCATGCTTTGGTGGGAGCTGGCGAGTGTGGACCACTCCTACTACCAATCACATCTCTCGCGTTGCTGTAGTGGTGCTAATCGACATTTCTGGTTTTGGTCCAGACATCGCCCTCGTGAATGACCTTGGCCGGCTTCTTCGAGCGGCGCGTTGGGCGCGCCTGGCAAGTTATTGAGAATTGTTCGGTCCCGGATTTCGAGGGTCGGCCGGATTTTGCACGCTAGCTCTTTAGCGGCGGGCAATTAATGCGCGAGTCTGTCCGTTGGTGGATGCCATAAGGTCCGTCTCATAAATGAAAAGACTGCCGGCGTTTTCGTCGATCTGCGACGCATCCAAACCCTGACGGGCTGACGTTATGAACATCAGGTTTCCCTTTGGTCCGCCTAGTGCCGGGCAAGTGGCATGTGGTGTTGGAACTTCAATCTCTCCAACAATGGCGCCTTGTGGCGATAGACCTGTCACACATGCGCCCGCCCAATGAGCGAACCAGTAAACGCCATCCGCGTCTGTTATTGCGCCGTCCGGTTCACCTTTTGAGACGCTCGCGAAGTTCTGCCAAGCCGCTGTGGTTCCCAAGCGAGCATCGTAGGTGCAACTTCGTATTTGCCGTGACGGACTGTCGGTAAAATACATGGTCCGTCCGTCAGGCGCCCAACAGATACCATTTGAGATGCGAACACTTTCCTGTCTCGTGTTCAAAATTCCGTCTTTGCCTGCGCAATAAAGCCTGCCTGAGGGTTTAAGGTCTTCCGACATGGACCCTACCCAAAAGCGTCCGCCAGGGTCTGTACGGCCATCATTTAGGCGTAGGCTGCCGCCGAGTTCTTTTGGCCGGTCCAGCCAGCGTATGTGGTTTTCTTCAGGGTTATAGATGGCCAAGCCTGAAGCAAAGGCGGCCAGAATTTCGCGGTCAGTGCCTGCCAAAAAGCTGAATGAGCAAAGCCGTTCCGGTGTTTCATAGACTGTGAGGGCCAGAGACAGCCATGAGAGCCTATACAGCCGGCAGGATTGAACATCCGTCCACCAAACGCTCTGGTCGCTGTCGCGCCACAACACGCATTCGCCCAGCTCGTTGCCGACCGCGACCGTCTCAATCAGTTTGGAACGAAGGTGCATTTTACATGTCCGCGATCGCCGGAAGTGTTTGCGTTCAACCAGCGATCCAGTTTGGCCTGCTGAAACACCTGCAGTGCATTGATAGGTCTGTCAAACGCAGGGCTATTGGGCCCATGTGCAAGGCGGATCTTGTATCGTGATGGTCGTGGGTAGCCATGTATTTGGCTCACCAGGTTGCTGAGTACGAATGAGCCCGTTCGGCTCATTGAGTGGCCAAACCGGTGCCTTATTCCTCACTGTAGGATTTGGTCAAAGCTGAATTCTTAGCGATCAGCGCTTCAATGTGCTGCTTTTGTTTGCGCATGGAATCGACAATTTGCTCGACCAAGAGCTGCTCCTGCGCCTCAAGCTGCATCAATTTTTTGGATAGCCGATTAATATCTGTTTCATCTTCGCGGGGTGCTTCAGTTTCGCCGACCAGATAACCGATATTTACGCCATAGAAGTCCGCCAATCGTTGCAGCAGCCCAATTGAGGGGTTGTCCGACTTAGCTTGTTCAAGAAGCCAGATATGGGTTTTCGAAACGCCAACTCCGTCGGCGACGTCCTTCAGTGAGATGCTCCTTTTTTCCCGCAATTCCCCAATTCGGCTGGCCAGCGAGCTAACCGTCATCGGACCTCCCCTCAGCGATTCGTAATATACGTATGACGCATAATTTATAATTATATTTGACCTTTGGTCTAGTCAGTTCGGAGAATGTTGGTGGCGTCGACTCGATTCGTGGCCGACTGCATGAGGTCTTCAACTTTGTTGGCAACACGATGACAAAAGCAAAAGTGATTTATCTTGGTCTCGACCAGCTGAGACACTCGCCGCGGAATCCGCGGACGCACTCTGACAAGCAGATCTATCAGATTGCCAACAGCATCGAGGAGTTTGGCTTCACCAACCCGATCATTATTGATCAGGATAATACTGTTCTCGCTGGAAACGGACGTTTGTCTGCGGCTGAAAAACTTGGAATCGCTCGCATTCCCTGTATTCGCCTGGATCATCTGACGCCAGCGCAGAAGCGGGCATACCTGATTGCGGACAACAAGATTGCGCAGAATGCAGGCTGGGACATCGAAATCCTGGCCGACGACTTCCAACTGCTGCTCGAAGATGACTATGAGATTGATATCACTGGTTTCTCTTCAGTCGAAATTGATCAAACCATGGACAGTGCAGCGCCTGAATGCGGAAGCGACCCGGCAGCAGAGAATCTACCGTCGCTCGAGCCGAAAGCGCCGGTAAGCCGGGAAGGTGATCTTTGGAAGCTTGGCTCACACCGTGTCTATTGTGGCTCAGCCGTCGACGCTGCGAGTTATCCGCACCTTCTTGGAACGGACAAGGCGCAGATGGTGTTCACCGATCCACCCTACAACGTGCGGATTGATGGGCATGTCAGCGGCGGAGGAACCGTCAAGCATACCGAATTCGTGATGGGCTCCGGCGAAATGACGCCCGAAGACTTCAAGACATTTCTGCTATCAGCCTTTCGTCTCCTCGCAGCTCATACGGTAGATGGTTCGATCCATTACATTTGTATGGATTGGCGGCATATGCAGGAACTGCTCAGCGCCGGAGCAGCCACATATCAAGAACTCAAAAATCTCTGTGTGTGGGCCAAGACCAATGGTGGCATGGGAACCTTCTACCGGTCTCGCCATGAGCTCATTTTCGTCTTCAAGAACGGAACGGCTAAGCACAACAATAATTTTGAGTTGGGTCAGCATGGCCGGTATCGGACCAATGTCTGGTCTTATGCAGGGATGAACGCAGCCGGTTCGGAGCGCGACTGCTCCCTTGAACTGCATCCAACTGTGAAGCCCGTCTCCATGATCGCGGATGCCATCCGCGATGTAACCACGCGCGGCCATATCGTCCTAGACGCTTTTGGGGGCAGTGGGTCGACTCTCATTGCTGCTGAACAGACGGGTAGAACAGCCAGGGTCATGGAACTTGACCCACTCTATGTCGATCGGATGATCCGGCGCTGGCAATCTTTTGCCCACGATGACGCTGTCCTTGTAGGAGACGAACGCAAGTTCCACACGATTGCCGCGGAACGGGCTTCAAAGGCCAAGAGCAAGCGACGAAATCGATCAAATCGAGAGGCTGCGTCATGAGTCGGAGCAAGAAAGATTCTCGGTCAGAACATACTCCGAATTACAACGTGGGTTACGGGCGTCCGCCTGTCGAAACACGTTTTCGCAAAGGTCAATCTGGCAATCCCGGTGGTCGTCCGAAAGGTAGTGGAAAGAAGGTGGTGTTGCTTAACGAGGTGCAGTTAGCGGAGGTTCTAAACAAAGTATTGCAGCGCCGCGTTCTCGCGCGCGATGGCGACCAGGTCATCGAACAGAGCATGTTGGAGGCAGTGGCCTTGTGTACGTCGAAATCAGCGCTCGAAGGTTCGGCTGCCGCCCAGCGACTTGTGCTCCAAATGGCTCAATTTACCGCGCTTGCCGGCAACAAAGATACAGAGCAGGAATTCGAAAAATACAAAGGTTTGGTCGAACTTCAGTTCATGTACGACCGTGTCTGGCAGGAATTCTGGGAACAGGGTATCGAGCCAGATGTTTTTGTTCCGTTCCCCGCGACCTTTGCAATCGATCCGCGCAAAGGTGAGGCGTTTGTCCTCGGACCGATCGTGGAGGCGGAGGTCAGAAGTTGGCAGGACACTGCTTCCGCCATTGCGGGGTTGGTGGATAACCTGGCCGACCTTGAAGATGAAATGGATCTCAAGCCTGGTTGTCCTGAATCAGAGGCTAGCTTCGAGATGCTTCGTGACCGGCTTTTGGGCATGGTACCCCTTGGTTGGATAGGCGTTCGCGCCGTTCTGCACAATTTACCCTTCGAGTATTGGCCGCGCATTCCCAAGTGCGCATCGCTCTAAGATCCTACCGATGCCAAAATGCCGGAATAATCAATTCGGCATGAAGCGCCGGAACCCTGCCGGCGTTCTTATTTGAATCAACCAGCTGACTTTCGGTTCATGGCTCTGGCCTGTTAGCAGACCCGACGGCCGTGATGACCTGAGCATCAGGTTCTGAGGTGGCATTGCGTTTTCTCTTGAATCACTTACCTGTCTCTAGAGAGGCTGGGGCTGCGAGGCGTACCTAGGTGGTCACTAGACGCAACGCTTATTGATTGCGCAATTTTCCCTGTTAATTCCCTGTTAGCAGGGAATGTCTGATGCCATTGAGCGTTGTTTTTTGGGTGGAGTTGTATGGACCATTTCGAAACGGATACCGTCATTGCCGGGGCTGGTGTCATCGGCTTGGCTGTGGCGCGCGCGTTGGCCCTGCAGGGCCATGAAGTCATCGTTGTCGAACGCGAGACATTGATTGGCAGTCATACAAGTTCGCGCAACAGCGAAGTCATTCATGCGGGTATTTATTACCCTCAAGACTCGCTCAAGGCCCGTTTCTGCGTTGAGGGCAAACACAAACTTTATGAGTACTGCGCCGCACGCGGGTTGAATCACAAACGCTGTGGCAAGCTGATTGTGGCAACCACCGAAGCACAAGTCGCGGAGCTTGAAGGCATCAAGGCCAGGGCTGCGGCCAATGGGGTTGGTGATTTAACATTTCTCAATCGCGATGAAGCCCTGGCGCTGGAACCGCACCTCAACTGCGAAGGCGCATTGCTGTCGCCCTCAACAGGCATCATCGACAGCCACGGGTTGATGTTGAGCTATCAGGGCGAAGCAGAAGAGCGTGGCGCGGCGCTCGCATTCGGCACGTCTATCAACTGGGTTGAAGCGTCGGATAAGGGTTTTCTGGTGGCCACCTCAGGGGCTGCTGAAGCTACCATCAAAGCCAAGCGCTTCATCAATTCAGCAGGATTGTTTGCGCCCCAATTAGCGGCTTCGATCGCCGGTTTGTCGTCGGCGTTTATGCCGGTTCCCTACTACTGCAAGGGCAATTACTACTCCCTCCAGGGCCGGGCACCATTTGACCGGTTGATTTACCCCGTTCCGGAAGCTGCCGGCCTTGGCGTTCACCTGACGCTTGACCTTGGCGGCCAGGCGCGCTTTGGCCCTGATACGGAATGGGTGGATGGCGTTGAGTACTCAGTGGACCCGGCGCGGTCTGATGGGTTTTACGACGCCATCCGGCGATATTGGCCGGGGCTGAAGGATGCGTCGCTGGTGCCTGCCTATGCAGGCATTCGTCCCAAGTTGAATGCGCAGGGTGAGCCGGCTGCTGATTTCCGGATAGACGGGCCTGATGCCCATGGGATTGCTGGGCTGGTCAACCTGCTTGGCATTGAGTCCCCCGGACTCACATCGTCATTGGCTATTGCCGACGAAGTTGCCAAGCAGGTTGGCTAGCTTCCCCTCTCGAAACTTTTAGTAAGCGCCCTCTTTGGCGAGCACTGCGGGAACCGTCTTGAAAATGATTTCAAGGTAAGACGCGACAGTGCGGATCTCGGTCCATTCAACGTCCAGAGCAATACGTGTTTTGTAATCGCAGTCGCTGCGGCCTGAGACCTGCCACAGACCTGTGAGGCCAGGGCGGACAGACAGGTAGCCGGCAGCATCCTTGCCATACATGGCCAGCTCATCAGGAACGATCGGGCGCGGGCCAACGAGGCTCATGTCACCTTTGAGGACGTTCCAGAGCTGGGGCAGCTCATCAATGCTGGTCTTGCGGATGAAGTGACCAAGCTTGGTGATGCGTGGGTCGTTCTTGAGCTTGCGGTGCTCGGCCCACTCAGCAGCAGCCTGCGGGTCATTGTCGAGAAGTGTCTGGAGGCGTGCTTCGGCATCCGACGCCATGGAACGCAGCTTAAAGCAGTTGAAGCCGCGGCCCTGCTGGCCAACGCGGGTCTGGCCAAAGAAGGCTGAGCCGCCGTCGCGCATGATGAGGAAAGCCACAACCATCATGATGGGTGCTGCGAGAATGAGGCCGGCGATTGCGCCCAGTACGTCCAGCGTGCGGATGGTGATTTCGCGTAGGGTGGATGTGTTGGCATCTACCGCGTGAATGCGCGCGGCGGGGCGCAGAGTTGCAGGTGTTTCAGCCGTCAGAACTGCATAGGCAGCGTCGCGACGGGCAATGTAACGGGGAAGGGGGCGTGCCGTTTCTTCAGCAGAACCAAGCGGCAGGGCGACTTCAGCGTTGTTTTTCAGCAGTGCAGACATTGGGGGGATGCCTCTCAAGCGCGTTAATGACTGCTGGTTACAGATCAAGCCTTGTGCCAAGGCGCGTCAGGGAGGTGGATGCCGTCAATTTCTGGCAGTTTTGCTGGATATTTGAGGTTTCTTGTCCGGGTTTGCGGGCGTCAGGCAGCTGCGCCAAACCGGGCGCGCGTTAACACTTGGTCGGGCGGCGGTTCTTATTGGCGCAATCGATGTGTCGTATTGGGACGCCAAAGAGAGGCCCGGTTTGTGCTAGAACCCATGCGTCATTTATGAGCGTGTGCCGTCCTAGGGCGCGCGCAATTTCGTTAAGGGACTGAACGACGATGAAGCCCATCCGTCCTGTCATCCTGTCCGGAGGCTCGGGGACACGCCTGTGGCCAACGTCACGGGCGCACCATCCCAAGCAGTTCATGGCGCTCACATCCGAGCGGACAATGATTCAGGAAACCGCGTTGCGCGTGAGCGATGCAGATCGTTTTCTGCCGCCGATCGTCGTGTGCAATGAAGAGCACCGGTTTACGGTCGCCTCAGAGCTTCAGGATGCGGGCGTCGAACTTGAAGTTGAAATGCTTGAGCCAGTGGGTCGTAACACCGCTCCGGCGATTGCAGCTGCTGCAGCTCTGTGCGCGGCGCATAGTCGGGACGAGCTGATGCTCGTGCTGCCGGCGGATCATCATATCGCCCGGCCTGACCTGTTTCTCGACGTCATCGCCACCGGTGCGAAGCTGGCTGAAGAGGGCAAGCTTGTGACGTTCGGCATTGTGCCCGATGCACCTGAGACCGGGTATGGCTATATCCGCTCCGGTGACGCCGTCGACCACGGCGGCAGCAAGGTGGATGCCTTTGTTGAAAAGCCCGACGCTGCAACGGCGCAGACCTATCTCGACGATGGCCGCTACTTCTGGAACTCAGGGATCTTTTTGTTCCGCGCGGACCGGATGATTGCAGAACTTGAAGCCTTGGCACCGGACATCTGGCGACAGGCGGCGATGGCGGTCTCCGGTGGCAACCGCGACATGGATTTTCTGCGGCTTGATCGCGAAGCGTTCGAGGCTTGCCCGTCTGACTCCATCGACTATGCGGTTATGGAACACACCAAGGATGCGGTGGTGGTGCCGTCAGACATCGGCTGGAGCGATGTCGGCTCATGGACGGCGCTGTGGGACATCGGTGAAAAAGATGGTCAGGGCAATGTGCTGAGCGGCGACGTGATGGTTCAGGACACGGCCAATACGTTTGTGCGGGCGGAAGGTCGGCTTGTCACGACAGTGGGCGTGGAAAATCTGATTGTGGTTGAGACCGGCGACGCTGTGCTTGTGGCTCATCGTGATCGGGTGCAGGACGTGAAGGCCATTGTCGGGCGGTTGAAGACTGAAGGTCGCCCGGAGCAGGAAGTTCATGCGCGCGTCTACCGGCCCTGGGGCTTCTACGAGAGCCTGGCGACAGATGAACGCCATCAGGTGAAGCATCTGATGATCAAGCCGGGGGCGGCCATTTCCCTGCAAATGCACCATCATCGTGCAGAGCACTGGGTCGTTGTTGGGGGCACGGCCAAGGTGACGCTTGGTGAGGAGACGCATCTCGTTGCTGAAAACGAGTCCGTGTACATCCCAATTGGCGCAAAACACAGGTTGGAGAATCCCGGCAAGATGCCGCTCTCTATCATTGAAGTGCAGTCAGGCAGCTATTTTGGTGAGGACGACATCGTTCGTTTTGATGATGTCTATGGCCGGGTGCCTGCGCTCAAGGCTGTTGAATAGGCCTAGCCTTCAGCAGGTGTCGCTGCGGCGTCCTTGGAGCGCAACCGTGCGGTTTCATCCGCAAGGAAGTTGATCAGTTGCTGGATGTCGCCATCGTGCTGACCCAGAAAATTGCCGAACTGCGCGCGCTGCTCAACGGCCAGCCAGATACCCTGAACCTGCGCATCAAAGAGTTGCGGGCCGCGCTTTGTCGTCAGGACACGGAAGGCGACATCCGCAAGGTGCTTGCCGTCCTTTGCGTTGATGGTGCCTTTGACCAACACATCCGTGTCCTTGCGCGCGACAGCGTTGGTGATGTTGATGGTTTGGCCGCCATACAGGCCCAGACGGCTTTCATAGCTGGCGGTGGCGTATTCCTTGAACTGCTGCTCGAAGGCACGCACGAGGGCAGCATCAGCGCCCTTGCGATAGTGACCCAAGGTGAACTGGGCGACTGAGCGGGTGTCGATGATCTCTGAGACGAAGTCGCGGAAGCGGGCCGCGCGGGCCGGGTCTTCCGGCTTGGTCTCCTGCAGAATTGTGATCGCCTGATCCACACCATCGGTGATGAAGGACTTTGCCGTGGCCTCGGGGTCCGCTGCCGCCATGGTGGCAGACGTCATGACAAACAAAATGGCGGCAACAATGCTCTTGATCATGGTGATTTCCGCCGGGGCGCGGCCTTCGTTTTTATGTCCGGCAAAATCAATGCACGCGAATTGCGGCGGAAATCCGGAAAAAGGGCCGAGCGCTGCAAAACGTGCCGAAGTCAGGCGATTGCAGGTGCACGGCCGATGGAGTGATAGGTGAAGCCCTGACGGGCCACTTCATGGGGGGTGTAGATGTTTCTGAGGTCGACCACAAGCCGACCGGGCATGGCCTTTGCGACCTTGTCCCACTGCAGAGCCCGGAACTCGTTCCACTCGGTCAGGATCAGCAGGATGTCTGCGCCATTGATGGCGTCGTATGCATTGTCAGCCCAATCGACGCCGTCGATCAGGTCTTTGGCTTCATCCATGCCTGCAGGATCAAAGGCACGGATCGATGCGCCGGATTCCTTGAGGAGGGGGATGATGTCGAGGCTTGGACTGTCCCGCATGTCGTCCGTGTTCGGCTTGAAGGTCACGCCGAGGACCGCGATTTTTTTGCCGCTCACGTCGCCGCCGGCAGCTTCAATGACTTTATGGGCCATGCGTTTCTTGCGGCTGGCATTGGCCTCGACCACAGCGCTGACGATACCTGTCGGTGCGCCAACGTCTTCAGCGGTCTTGACCAGGGCAAGGGTGTCCTTGGGGAAGCACGAGCCGCCATAACCGGGGCCTGCATGCAGGAAGAGCTTGCCGATGCGTCCATCAAGGCCAATGCCCTTGGCGACATCGATCACATTTGCACCGGTCTTCTCGCAGATGTCCGCCATCTCGTTGATGAAGCTGATCTTGGTCGCCAGAAACGCGTTGCCGGCATATTTGATGAGTTCTGATGTCTGCCGGTTGGTGATGACCATCGGCGTCTCGCGAAGGAACAGCGGGCGATAGAGTTCACGCATCACGTCCTGTGCGCGCTCGGCATCGGTACCAACCACGACACGGTCTGGACGCTTGAAGTCCTCAATGGCGGAGCCTTCGCGCAGAAACTCGGGATTGGACGCGACGTCGAAGTCTGCGTCAGGCGCGACTTCGCGGATAATGCGTTCAACTTCGTCACCGGTGCCGACAGGGACTGTGGATTTGGTGACCACCACCGTGTAGCCCGTCAGCAATGGCGCGATTTCGCGGGCCGCTGCATAGACATAGGACAGGTCGGCGTGGCCATCGCCGCGGCGCGAGGGAGTGCCGACGGCTATGAAGACGGCATCAGCCTCGGGGACTGTGTTGGCAAGATCAGTTGTGAAGGTCAGGCGGCCCACCTGCATGTTGCCGTTGACCAGCACATCAAGGCCTGGCTCGTAGATCGGGATTTCGCCGCGCTCAAGCGCTTCTATCTTGCTGGCGTCTTTGTCGACGCAGGTGACTTCGTGGCCGAAATCAGAGAAGCAGGCTCCGGACACAAGGCCGACATAACCTGTTCCGATCATTGCGACGCGCATGGCGCACCTCTTTAGGTGTTGGCGGCCAGGGCCGCTTTAGATGTGGGCGTGGTCTAGATGACTGTCCGCAGATACTCACGAAGTTCGTCGGCCATGTCTTCCCGTTCAAGGGCATAGGCCACATTGGCTGCCATGAAGCCTACTTTGTTGCCGCAGTCAAACCGGATGCCATCGAACTCAAGGCCGTGGAAGGGCTCATTGCCGATGAGGCGGGCCATGGCATCCGTGAGCTGGATCTCACCGCCTGCGCCACGGTCCTGTCGGGAGAGGTGCTCAAACACCGAAGGCTGAAGGATGTAACGACCCACCAGCGCCAATGTGGAGGGTGCAGCCTCGGGCTTGGGCTTTTCAATCATGCCGGCGACTTCAACCAGGTTTCCATCACGGGCGCCGGGCTTGATCACGCCATAGCGGTCCGTGTGTTCCTTGGGCACGTCCACCAGGCCGACAATGTTGCCTTGTGTCTTTTCATAGGCCTCCACCATCTGCGCCAGGCAGCCGGGCGAGGATTTGAGGAGTTCGTCTGCCAGAACGACGGCAAAGGGCTCATCGCCCACTAGGTCGCGTGCGCACCAGACTGCATGACCAAGGCCTGCGGGCTCCTGTTGACGTAGGAAGGAGGCAGCGCCTGCGGGTGGGCGCATGTCGGCAAGCATCTTCAGCGCGTCGCCTTTGCCCTTTGAAGACAGGGTCTGCTCAAGCTCATAGGCGTGGTCGAAATAGTCAGCGATGGCTGTCTTGCCGCGACCGGTTACGAAAATGAAATGCTCGATGCCGGCTTCTTTGGCTTCATCCACGGCGTACTGAATGAGCGGACGGTCGACGACCGGCAGCAGCTCCTTGGGCACCGACTTGGTGGCCGGGAGGAAGCGCGTGCCGAGACCGGCAACCGGGAAAACAACCTTGCGGATCCGTTTGGACATGAAAAGCCTTTACGCAGACGAGAGTAGATGATGCAGCGCAGCAACGATTGCCAGCCGGTTTTGCCACGGGGCCATGCACCACGGCAAGACGCACCTGTTGCACGCCTTCTGGCACCCTAGAACATGAACCTAAACAGCAGGTTGTTCGCGCATAGAATTGCCACAGTCCATCGCCTATGGTGACGGACTTTTTGAGCTTTCCTGCGATTCACAAACCAGCGGAACGAGAATAAATGCGGCGGAAAACAACGCGCTTTGGGGCTTTCACGCCCTTATCAGCCTTTCTTTTGGCGACAGGTCTGACCCTGGGTGGTGCGGGTGGTGCGCTCGCCCAAAAGGGGCAGCCGGTGGAAGATGATATTGTTGTGACACCGGCCATGGAGGAACGGCTCTCATCCTGGCTGACAGGGTTTCGGCGTGACGCACTGGCTGAGGGAATCACCTCGTCTACCTTCAACCGGGCCTTTCAGGGCATTTCGCTGGACGTGAAGGTGCTGGAACTGAACCAGAAGCAGCCAGAATTCGTCCGGCCGATCTGGGGCTATCTTGGGTCTGCCCTTTCTGACAAACGCAAGGCGGACGGTGCCGAGCAGCTGCGGGCCAACCGCAAACTGTTTGACCGACTTGAAGAACGCTATGGCGTTGAACGTGAAGTGCTGGCTGCGATCTGGGGCCTTGAAACGCATTACGGTACCTTCATGGGCAGCCGCAGTGTCATCCGTTCACTGACGACTCTGGCGTTTGAGGGGCGTCGGGCGGACTTTGGCCGCACGCAACTCATTGCGGCCCTGAAGATCATCCAGTCAGGCGATATCACGCCCAAGGCCATGAACGGTTCATGGGCGGGTGCCATGGGGCACACGCAGTTCATTCCCACGACGTATCTTGAACACGCCGTGGATTTTGATGGCGATGGTCGCCGCAATGTCTGGGTCAGTGCGGCGGACGGACTTGGGTCTGCTGCCAACTACCTCAAGGCGTCCGGCTGGGACAGGGGCGACCCTGCAGTGCGCGAAGTAAAGCTGCCGGGTGGTTTCGACTATGCGCTGGCTGCGCGCAGTATCAACAAGACCGGTGAGGAATGGCAGGCACTCGGTCTGCGGACGGCGTCGGGCGACACCCTGCCGCGTCGTGAGCGGGGACTTGAGGCCTACCTGATTGTGCCTGCGGGACATCGCGGACCGGCGTTTCTGGCCTACCCGAATTTCCGCACGATCCTGCGCTACAACAACGCCACGTCCTATGCGATGGCTGTCTCTTATCTTGCGCGGCATTTTGCGGGCGAGCCTGCCATTCAGGGCACATGGCCCACGGATGAGCGGCCTTTGACACTGTCAGAGGCCAAAGAGATGCAGACCAAGCTGACGGCGATCGGGTTCAATACGGGGGGTGTGGACGGCATCATCGGCCCCATGAGCCGGAAAGCCATTCGAGGTTTTCAGGGAAGCCTGGGGCAACCGCAGGACGGCTTTGCCACAGAAAAGCTGCTGGAAAAAATTCGCGCAGCAGCCCGTTAGGACCGCTGCGCGAGATAGTGTTCGAACAAATGTGGAGGCGTCAGGCTGCGATGTCGTAGCCCGGCGTTGAGCGACCCAGTGAGCCGTGCATCTCAAGGATGCGCTTGAACCAATCAGCCACCGGCTCCTTGGGTGCAAACAGCTTGTTTGGATAAACAGCGCGGGCCCACATGAATGTGCTGGCGGCTACATAGTCGGCATAGCCAGCTTCGTTGCCATTGAGGTAGGGCGTGTCCATGAGCTTGGCCCGCAGAGGACCAAGGGCCACGGACATGGCGCCCAGACCTTCCTTGCCACGCTTGTCCGCCTGTTCAAGGGTCATGCCGCCCAGCTGCTTTTCGCGGCTTTCACGGACATAGGCCTTGTCTTCCTCGCGGCAGTGTTCAAACACCTGTTTGACCATGGCCGGGAACATGGCGGTGAACACCTGCGTGAACAGCCAGCGTTCCACGAACTGCGCGTAGTGCAGGGCATCAAGGCTGGGGAACAGCGGCGGAGTATCCTGAAAGTTTTGATCCAGATGGATTGCGATCTGCCAGCTGTCGCCGATGAACTGGCCGTCATGCTCAAGCACGGGGACAGTCTTGTGAGACCCGTCCCCGATGGTTTTGATTTCCCCGAAGCCGACCGGACGGTCCTCCGCCGTGAGGCCCTTATGGGCCAGCGCGTATTTTGTGCGCCAGCAAAAGGGGCTCATGCGACGGCCGTCACGGCCTTCGAGGTCATAGAGGGCAAGAGCCATTAGCCTGCCTTCTTCTTGCTTTCGGCGACGAGGTCTTCAAGCATTGCTGCTGGCTTGAAGTCGGCCCCGTGCTTCTCTTCGTAGTGCTGCATGCGCTCGAGGACTTTTTCCAGACCTACTGAGTTTTCGCCGTACCACATCGGGCCGCCGCGATAGCGAGGCCAGCCATAGCCCATGATCCAGACGATATCGATGTCAGAGGCGCGGATGGCCTTGCCTTCTTCGAGGATCTTGTAGCCCTCGTTCACCATCGGCAGCAGGCAGCGTTCGAGAATTTCTTCGTCTGAAATTTCACGCTGCTGAATCTGACGCTCTTCTGCGTACTGACGAATGATGCCTTCGACTTCCTTGGACGGCGACGGCACGCGGTTTTCATCGTAATCGTAGAAGCCTGCGCCGGTCTTCTGGCCGCGACGGTCCCGTTCACAGAGCAGGTCACGCAGGGTTTCGCCCTTGGACGTTTCCTTGTTCCAGCCAAGGTCAAGGCCTGCAAGGTCTGACATGGCGAAGGGACCCATGGGCAGGCCGAAGTCGAAGAGCACGCGGTCCACATCCCATGGCATTGCGCCTTCAAGGATGAGCTTGTTGGCTTCGCGCTGGCGCTGGGCCAGAAGGCGGTTGCCAACGAAGCCCGGGCACACACCCACGAGCACGCCGACCTTGCCGATCTTCTTGGCAAGGGACATGGAGGTGGCGATGACTTCGTTACTGGTTTTGTCCGCGCGGACGATTTCCAGCAGCTTCATGACGTTGGCCGGTGAGAAGAAGTGCAGGCCGATGACCGCTTCAGGGCGCGTTGTGGCGGTTGCGATCTCGTCGATGTCCAGAGCTGACGTGTTCGTTGCGAGGATCGAGCCCTGCTTGACGATCTTGTCGAGCTTGCCGAACACGTCCTTCTTGACGTCCATGTTCTCGAAGATGGCTTCGATGATCAGGTCCTTGTCGGCCAAGTCTTCGAGGTTGGTGGTGCCGGTGAACATCGCCATGCGCTTGTCGACTTCTTCCATGGGGAAGCGGCCGCGCTTGGCTGAGTTTTCATAGTTCTTGCGAACAACGGCGAGACCCGCGTCGAGACGTTCCTGCGCCTGCTCGACGATCGTCACCGGAATGCCTGCATTGACGAAGTTCATGGCAATGCCGCCGCCCATGGTGCCCGCACCGATGATGCCGACAGATTTGACGTCGATCTGCGGGGTGTCTTTGGGTACATCCGGGATCTTGGCGACCTGACGCTCTGCGAAGAAGACATGGCGCTGGGCAGCAGACTGTTCGCCCGTCACCAGTTCGCGGAAGAGTTTGGCTTCCACCTTCATGCCTTCATCGAAGGGCAGGTTCACGGCCGCTTCAATGCACTGGATGTTGTATTCCGGCGCCAGGAATCCACGGGTCTTGCGGGCGATGGACTTGCGGAACGCTTCAAAGATTTCCGGCTTGCCACGGGCTCCGGCAACCTTGTCGTCGCGCTCGCGAATTTTCGTCAGTGGTGCGTTGTCAGCGACGATCTTCTGGGCGAAGGCGATGGCGCCTTCCAGAAGCTTGCCTTCTTCAACGATGGCGTCTGCAAGGCCACTTTCATGGGCTTCCTTGGCGGAGGCATGACGGCCTGAGGTCATCATCTCAAGCGCTTTTTCAACGCCTGTGACGCGCGGCAGGCGCTGGGTGCCACCGGCACCGGGCAACAGGCCGAGGTTCACTTCCGGCAGACCCATGCGGGCGCTGGGAACGACGACGCGGTAGTGGCAGACGAGCGCGACTTCGAGACCGCCACCGAGGGCTGTGCCGTGCACAGCTGCGACGACAGGCTTGGGCGCGTCTTCGATCATCGCCTGAACTTCATGCAGACCCGGGCCCTTCGGCGCCTGGCCGAATTCGGTGATGTCGGCACCGGCGATGAAGGTGCGGCCGTCGCAGATCAGGACAATGGCTTTGGCGGCATCGTCGGCGATGGCGGCTTTGAAGCCTTCAAACAGACCTTCGCGCACATTGGCGGAAAGGGCGTTCACCGGCGGAGAATTGAGCGTCACGACGGCAATATCGCCTTCGCGCGTCAGTGTGGTGACTTCGTTTATCTGGGTCATCTGGGCACTCCCTGTCTGGCCCGCCTTGTCTGTAGCTGTCCGGCGGGTATTTGTTCTTGAAGGGCGGATATCGGCCCTTGGTTGGGGCGCATTCTAGTGACCTTGGCGGACGATGCGAGTCTTGGATTCAGCCAATGTGTTCCTATGGGAGCCCGGCGCCGGCGCTTTCCCTTGTGCAAAGGGGTTTGCAAATGTGCCATTGCCGGGGCGCTTGGGCTCGCGTATGCCCTTGGGCGAACCGATATCAAGAGACAGGCAGACCAGTTCCCGTGACCAATCACATCAAGTCCGACGACGCCAAACGCGAAATCCAGCTCATTCAGGAGGGGTTTGAGGTGGGCGGCTATGTGGCCAACACGCAGATTTCCACAGCTGTTTACCTCGCCAAGGCGCTGGACAAGCCCATTCTGGTTGAGGGCCCTCCCGGTGTGGGCAAGACCGAGCTGGCCAAGGCGACGGCGGCCCATCTGGGCCGCGAGCTCATTCGGCTGCAATGCTACGAGGGGCTGGACGAGGCCAAGGCGCTGTATGAATGGAAATACGGCAAGCAGCTGCTCTACACGCAGGTTTTGAAGGATAAGCTGGCGGACCTGATGGAAGGCACCAACGGCATTACCGAAGCCATGGTCCGGCTGCATGAGTTTGACGACACATTCTTCTCGCCGGAATTTCTCGAGCCACGCCCGCTGCTGAAGGCGCTGCAGGTGCCCGACGGGGGCGTGTTGCTGGTCGACGAAATCGACAAATCAGACAATGAGTTTGAGGCATTCCTGCTGGAAATCCTGTCTGACTTCCAGGTCTCGATACCTGAAATCGGCACCATCAAGGCGGATGTGAAGCCGGTGGTGTTTCTGACGTCCAACAACACCCGTGAAGTGGGCGACGCCCTCAAGCGTCGCTGCCTGCATCTGTACATTTCATTCCCGGACCAGAAGCTGGAAATGAAGATCATCAACAAGCGGGTGCCCGGCGTGCCGGAATCACTGCTCGCTCAGCTGGTGACCTTCGTGCAGGAGCTGCGCACAAAGACGATCAAGAAACTGCCGGCTGTCAGTGAAACCATTGACTGGGCACGCGCCTTGATGCTGCTGCACACAGACGAGCTGGACGAGGATCTGGTGCGCAACACGCTCAACCTGCTGCTCAAGTTCGAAGACGACATTGAGAGTGTCGAAAACGAAATCCCCGGCATGATCCGTCGGGCGCGCGGTGAGACCTAGGCCCTAGAAGCCGATTTCCAGTTGCAGCTGGCCGGTGTAGCCCAGCGTGTCCTGTCCGATGCCGATGACACCGGCGTCGACGGACAGGCGGCTTGAGCCACTGGTGGTGAGTGTCACGCCAGCGCCGACATTCCCACCCCAGTCCGCACGATCAATGACTTCCGTGGCGGACAGCCGCAGTGTGTCTTTCTCGCGGGCGAAATAGTTGACCGTGGCGTTGAGGCGCGGCGTGGCGCGGCGTATCCAGCCATCTTCATAGTCAAAGCTGCGCGACACAGTGAGCCCACTGCCGATGGTGGTGTCCTGCGACCGGCTGCCGGGGATGGCTGTGTTGGTTGAGTCCGTATATCTGTCGCGTTCAGAATCCGAGTAGGAGACCGACAGCGACGGGGTGAGCAATACCGGATTGACGAAGTAGCTGCCGGACAGGGAGCCTGAAACCGTCCAGAGATCCGTGTCCGCCGTACCGCTGGCAGCGGTGGTCTTTATGTCCTGCTCGCCGGTTTCCCTCGAGAAAGCCAACCCGACCGAGAGGGAGTCCGCCACCTGGATCTGTGCATAGGCGCCGCCGCCCGCCTGCCGGGATACGACTTCCGTACCCGTCGCCTTCACGTCGCTTTCGCCGGTCAGGTAGGAGCCATAGGCGCCGACCACCAGCCTATCAGAGACCTGGAAGGCAATGCCGGAGAGCACGTGCGCCGCCCAGCCGTCGCTGCCGCCGCGCTTCTGCCGGTCGAACACCGTCCCGCGGCCACGCACCCAGATATTGACCGGCATGCCTGCGACGGTGAGCGGCGGCAGGTCGGCGGGGCCGGAGGCACTGTCATCAAGACCCAGCGTCGCTGCCTGAAAGAGCTGGTCACTGGACAGATCAAGTTGAAAGCTCTCGCCGGAAAATTGTGCGACGAGGGGTGTGGCCGGTGCAAAGCGTGACGCCTGTGGAGACAGGTCCCGTGCTTTGGAGAGGTCCTGGTAAAGTTGGTCGCGCTCGCGGGTAGCGTCCAGCCGCTTGGTCATCAGGTGGACAAGCTGATCCTTGACACCGGCTGCCTCGGCTTCCTGCAGCACTTCATTGATGAACGCTGCGTGTGATTGTTCGCCCCACGCTTGCGGTGAGATGAACCCTGATCCCCTCGTCGGGGTCGGTTGGACTGGCGCGAAGGGGTCATGTACGTAAGCGCGCCAGCCACGGAAGAACTCCTCGCCTTCGTCTTCCTTGAAGTAGCCGTAGGCGTCATACGCCCATGCGCGGGCCCTTTGTTCTCTGAACCCGAAGTCAGGCATGAAGCTCTCAATGAGAGCTGCCTGCGCCGCGTCAATGTTTCGGATGGCGCTGTCTACCGCGCCGATCTGCGAATGAATCTGACCGACGCTCGGCAGATGTCTAATGGTTATGCCCGCACCAGGGAGGCTAGCGGGCGTGGTCGACAGCCGGGAATTGTCTATGGCGGTGTTGGCCGCCTCTGTCGAGGCGGATGTTTCGTCCGGTGTTGGGCCCGTTTGCGCTTGCGACGTGCTGTCGCCGCCGGTGGCTGCGGCTGTCGGGGACGTGCAGGTGAAATTCACCTGTGCTGCCGACCCGGCACCTGCCTGCCCTGAAATGGTGATGCCGGTGATGCCAGCCGGGAGCGTAACCGTGACGGTCTGATTGCCCGGGCCGCTGAACAGGCGGACATTGCCGGGGTTCGTCCCGATACGGATGGAGTTGGGATTGCCGGTGACTGTGACCGTGATGGTCTCGCCTGCGTCAGCCGTCACGTTGATGGTGGTGTTCACAACGGTGGCCGCGGGAATGGTGGTGTTGCCACCTCCGGCGGCCAGGGTTGTGCAGCCAGCGGACTGCGCATGGGCGTGGATCGGGAAGCCGAAACTCAATACGGGGGCGAAACAAAGCCCCAAGATAACGGCAAAATGCCGCGTTCCCGCGCGCGCTGATTTGAAGCTGTCCACGTCACTCCCCCTACGGACGATCCTGCTCTCATGGCAGTATAGTGGCCATGGGCCTGAGAGTCAGGTGTGTGCTGGTCCTGTCACGAATGGGCATGCTGGCGCTAGAAGCCGAATTCAAGCTGCAGCTGCCCGGTATAGCCAAGCGTGTCCTGACCAATGCCGATGACGCCTGCGTCGAAGGACAGGCGGCTTGAGCCAGTTGTGGTCAGGGTTACGCCGGCACCAACATTTGTGCCCCAGCGGTCCGACTCGACAACTTCCGTCGCTGACACCCGATAGCTTGAATCCTCTCGGGCAAAATAATTCACTGTGCCGTTGAGGCGCGGCGTAACGCGGCGCAGCCAGCCCTCCTTGAAAGTATAGCTGCGTGACGCGGTCATCGCAGCGCTTAGGGTGGTGTCACCTGATGATGTTCCCGGAATGGCGAGGCCGCGGGAGTCGGTATAGCCGTCGCGCTCGAACTCGGCATAGGTAACAGCCAAAGAGGGGGACAGCAGTACAGGTTGCAGATAGATTGCTCCCTGTACGGAGGATGATACGGACCACAGATTGATGTCGGCAGACCCGCTGCCGGTGGGTGTCTTGATGTCCTGTTCGCCGGTCTCGCGGTTTGCGGACAGGCCAAGGCTCAGACCCCGCATCACGGCGTAGCGCAGATAGGCGCCACCGCCGCTCTGAGTGGTGTCGACCTTTGTGTTGGACAGGTCTGTGTCACTGTGAGCGGCCATGTAAGACCCGTAGGCACCGATGGTCAGTTCGTCGCTCAGTCTGAGGGCCGCGCCTGCAAGCAGGTGAGCCGCCCAGCCATCGGAGCCCGCGCGTTTCTGCCGGTCGAACAGCGTGCCACGGCCACGCGCCCAGATGTTCACGGGCATGCCGCCAATGGTGAGTGACGGTAGGGTTGCAGGCGCGGTTCCCGTGTCGTCGAGGCGCAGGGCCAGATGCCGGCGCAGGGCATCGGTCGACATTTCGAAGTTGAACCCGCGGCCATTCCGGTCAGGGGTGAACAACACGATGTCGCCGTCATCCAGCTCTTCTGCTTCGTTTTCCTCACTGTCGACGTCGACAGGAGGTACGCCTGGATCCTCGTCCTCGAAATAAATTGGGCGCGGCCCCTTGTTGTAGCGGTTCAGTATCTGCTGCCGTTCGGCTTCATACTCCCATCCGCGGCGCGTCACCCCATCCTTTGGCACCGGCATGCCTGTTTCGAAAAGCTGAATGCCGCGCTTGAACCTTTCTATATACTTTTCGTTGACCACCCAGGCCTGTTGCTGCTCCTCGTGATTGCGGACGTAGTGGTCCTTGAGGGCTTCTTCGAGACTGACTGTTGGTTGTTGTTTCGTTTCAGGTGCAGGCCGCGCAACGGAGCGGGGGCCAGCGCCGGGCAGGGCTGCAGGCGTGGTTGGCATGCGGTTGGCCATGACCGTTTGCGTCGAGGATGTGATGGCATCGGACGTCTGGGCCGGTGTCATGGCCGCTGCGGAGCCGGATGTGCTGGCGGCGGGGGCTGCCGCGGCGGCGGCAACCGGAACGCAGGTGATCGTGAGTGTCGCGGCCTGTCCCACCGACGCGAGAAGGGTGATCCCCAGGCCATTCACGGCAGCTTCGTTGACCGTGACGGTCTGCGCCAGATTAACGGCGGTGCCGAAGATGCCGGTATTGCTCGGGAGCAATTGGACCGTGGCAAGGTTCGGGTTGCCGGCGGCAGTGATCGTGAGGCGGTCACCTTGGTCGAACGCGCCGACGATCCCCACCGCGTTGGCGCCGCCTGCGGCGACATTCTGGTTGAAGGCGCCCGCATTTGCTGCCGTGCACCCAGCTGACACGGCATATGCGGGGCTTGAATGACCGAAATACGCAGCTGCAGCCGCGACTGACAAAAGACCCGAAAGAAAACGCGAAACATCTTTCGCGCCTCTCCTGAAGTTCAGCATGTGTGTGTCGTCCCCAGAACCGTCCGCGCCACAGTTGCCACAGAACAGCAAGCTTAGAAAAAAGGTCGCTCGTAGCCTTTCATCAAAATTGATGATGAATCTAAGTCTCTTGTTTCGAGGCCGGAACGAACGTCTGTGGCGTTCCTGCGTTTCATGGCATAAAGGCCGCGAAAAACCGGGATCCCCGGGCACCTAGTTAGAGGGTCGCTGTCTTGTCGAAGATGATGACAAATTTTGTCGATGCGTTGCGTGCGGCGGACCTGCAGGTCTCCCCGGCGGAAACGCTGGACGCCATGGAAGCGGCTGACCTTGTGGGGTTTGGAGATCGGGCGCTGCTGAAGGACACGCTGGCACTGTCACTGGCGAAGACGCCGGACGAGAAGCAGTCGTTTGATGAAGCGTTTGACCGGTTCTTCTCGTTTGAGACGATGGAGAATGCGACCGGGCAGTCTGCCGAGGATGGTGAGGACCAGGAGCAGCAGGAGGCCGGGGACGGGTCTCAGGATGCTGACGGCGAAGACAGTGGTGAGGGTGATGGGGACGAGGCTGACGCCGAGGGCGAAAGTGATGCCTCTGAAAGTGCGTCTGCGTCCGGCGGCCAGCCATCGGGCTCGGGCGAAGGCGGTGCGACGGACAAGCCGCAGAGTGGCGACGTCAATGACACCGAGTATGAAGACGCCAACCTCAATCAGACATTGATGGAGATGCTTGAGGCTGGTGATCGCACGTCGCTCTCCATGGCGATTGCGCGCGCTGGTGAACAGGTGGGTATACGGAACATTCGCTTCTTCACGCAGCGGGGTCTTTATGGCCGGCGGATCATGGAGCGCATCGGGCTGCAGGAAATCACCGATCAGATTATTGAAGCTGAACGGGCCGAGGGCGTTGGCGGTCCGCAGGTAAAAGCCCTCAAGGGCATGCGCGAGATGCTGCGCCAGGACGTGGACGACTATGTGGAGCGCAACCTGCAGCTCCACGCGCAGAACGAAGGCAAGCGCCTGCGCGAAGAAGTGCTGGAAAGCGTGCGGCTCACGAATGTGGACATTCGCGACTTCAAGATGATGCAGCAGCTCGTGCGCAAGATGTCGAAGAAGCTGGTGTCCGTGCATTCGCGCCGCAAGAAGAAGGCGCGCCGGGGGCATCTGGATGTGCGCCGGACGATCCGGCACAACATCGCCTTTGATGGGTTGATGTTTGACACCCACTGGAAGCGCCGCAAGGTGGACAAGCCGGATGTGATGGCGATCTGCGACGTATCAGGCTCTGTTGCCACGGTGTCGCGCTTCTTGCTGATGTTCCTGTATTCGCTGGGCGAAGTGCTGCCTAATGTGCGGTCGTTTGCTTTCTCGGGACATCTTGGCGAAGTGACGAACCTGTTTGAGACGCTGGATCTGGAACAGGCCATTCCGCTCATCCAGCGCGACTATGGTGGTGGCTCGACGGACTACGGTGCGTCGTTGCAGGATTTTTCAAATCTGGCGCTCAATGACATCGACAACAAGACTACGGTCATCTTGATGGGGGATGCCCGGTCGAATTTCAGCAATCCGCGGGCAGATATCATGAAGCTGATTTATCAGCGCGCGCGGCGTGTCATCATTCTCAACCCGGAGCCGGAAGGTATCTGGGGGACGGGTGACAGCGAGATGCTGAAGCTCAAGCCGTTCTGCCACAAGGCACAGACCTGCGGATCGCTCAAGGATCTTGAGCGCGTCGTCGACGACATCTTGCGCACGGCGGTTTAAGGGCCGACATTCTTCCTACAAGGGAGACTGTCATGGGAACACCGGCAATAAGCGGCGACCCGAAACCGCAGATTACCTTTCAGACCAAGGGCATAACCAAGGTCTATGACACTGGCGACGTGCAGGTCCATGCGCTGCGTGGTGTCGACTTGGCGCTCTATGAAGGCGAATTCGCCGTCCTGCTGGGCCCTTCGGGGAGCGGCAAATCGACACTGCTCAATATTCTGGGCGGGTTGGATCAGCCAACGGACGGGCAGGTGTGGTTTCGCAATCAGGAACTCACAGCCGCGTCTGAACGCGAGTTGACGCGGTACCGCCGCGACAATGTGGGTTTCGTTTTTCAATTCTACAATCTGGTGCCCAGCCTGACTGCGCGTGAAAACGTGGAGCTGGTGACGGAAATTGCGCGCAGCCCGATGGATGCCCGAGAAGCGCTGGACATTGTCGGACTCAAGGAGAGGGTCGATCACTTCCCAGCGCAGTTGTCAGGCGGTGAGCAGCAACGCGTCGCCATTGCCCGTGCCATCGCAAAACGGCCGGATGTTCTGTTATGTGATGAGCCGACAGGCGCGCTCGACTCCCAGACGGGTGTCATTGTGCTGGAGGCCATTGAACGGGTAAATGCGGAACTTGGCACCACGACCGCAGTGATTACGCACAACGCCTCGATTGCAGATATGGCGCACCGGGTGGTGAGCTTTGCCGACGGTGCCATTGCCCGTGTGGTGGTCAATGATGCGCGCAAGCCAGCGCGCGACATCACCTGGTAGGGGCACAGCGCATGTTTCACACATTGCTGCATCCGCTGGACAAGAAAGTGCTTCGCGAGTTGTGGCGGGTGCGCGGCCAGGCGCTGGCTATTGCAGCGGTCATTGGCGCCGGTGTGGCTGTGCTGGTGATGATGTACGGGATGCTGGCCTCACTGGATGCCACGCGTGCGGCCTATTACGAGCGCTATCGATTTGCTGACATCTGGGTGCCAGTGAAGCGTGCCCCTGAAAACCTCAAGGCTGATATTGCGCGCATCAACGGCGTGGCGTCGGTTGAGACCCGCATTTTTGTCGATGTCACCCTGGATGTGCCGGGGATGGTGGAACCGGCAACCGGGCGGATGATCTCCATTCCAGAAGCCGGAAGACCAGCCATAAATGATGTGGTGCTGCGGGCGGGGCGGTGGCCTGAACCGAACCATCCACGTGAAGTGCTGGCTGATCAAAGCTTTATGGATGCCCATGGCTTTACACCGGGCAGTGAAGTGGCGGCGATCATCAATGGGCGCAAGCGTACCCTGACGGTGGTTGGCGTCGTACTCAGTCCGGAGTTTGTCTACGCCATAGCGCCGGGTGAATTGATGCCCGACGCCAAGCGCTTTGGCATTTTGTGGATGAACCGTGATGCGCTTGCGGCCGCCTATGACCTGGATGGTGCCTTCAATGAAGCGCTGATCAGACTGCTGCGAGACGCCAACAGGTCTGATGTGATTGACGAAGTGGACGCGCTGACAGACCGCTATGGCGGAGGCGGGGCATATGACCGGGACGACCAGATTTCAGATGCCTTCTTGACCAGTGAGATGGACCAGCTGCGTAATTTCGGCGCGGTGTTGCCGCCGATATTTCTGGTGGTGGCAGCATTTCTGCTCAATGTCGTGATCGGGCGCATGATTGAGACAGAACGCGAGCAGATTGGGTTGCTCAAGGCGTTTGGCTATTCCAACTGGGCTGTTGGCGTTCACTACCTCAAATTTGTCGGCGTGTTGACGGGCATCGGTGTTTTTGCGGGCATTGCCGGAGGCGCCTGGATGGGGCGTGGTATGGCCGGGATGTATACGGAGTATTTCAAGTTCCCCTTCCTCTACTATAAAGCAGACCCGGCTGTTTTTGCGCTTGGGGCGGGCATCAGTGTGCTTGCAGCCTTTTTGGGAACACTGGCTGCGGTGCGCCGTGCGGCGTTGTTGCCACCTGCGGTTGCCATGCGGCCTGCGCCGCCGACGCGGTATGGGCAGGCGTTGATTGAAAGACTACTGCCCCGGCGGATGACCGATCAGCCAACCCGCATGATCCTGCGCCATATTGGCCGGTGGCCTGTGCGCTCGGGCATGACTGTCACCGGGATTGCTGTCGCTATTGGATTGTTGATCGGCTCGAGTTTTGCGCTCGACTCGATGGATTTCATGATCGACGTGAATTTCTTTCAAGCTGAGCGGCAAACGATGACGGTGATTTTCGAGGGGCCGCGTCACTACGATGCGGTGCGTGCTGTGGATGGGCTTCCCGGCATCATGGCAACGGAGCCGTTTCGGATGGTGGGTGTGCGCATGGTCAAGGGGCCCCGCGAGAAGCGGGTCTCGATTACGGGTCTTGTGCAGGAGCCCCAGATTTCCCGTGTCCTGGACGCTGACCAGCAACCTGTGGTGCTGCCGGAGTCCGGCGTGCTGCTGAGCGACTATCTCGCCCGCCTTCTTGGCGCGCGTGAAGGAGACATGCTGACGGTGGAGGTGCTGGAGGGGCGTCGCCCTGTTTTGTCGCTTCCTGTTGCGCGCGTTGTGGAAAGCTATATCGGGCTCAATGCCTATATGCATCTGCCGGCTCTCAATGCCGTGATGCAGGAGGGGCATGCGGTGTCCGGCGCTTACATTCTCAATGACAGCGCATATCAGGACGCATTGTACCGCGAGCTCAAGGATACGCCTGCTGTGGCGGGGGTGACGTTGCAGCGCAAGGCGGTTCAGACGTTCCGTGACACGGTGGATGAGAGTTTCTCCACCATGGTCATCTTCAATGCCGTGTTTGCCGGCTTTATCGCAATCGGCGTTGTTTACAACGCCGCGCGGATTTCGCTGGCTGAGCGTGCGCGGGAACTTGCCAGTCTCCGTGTGCTGGGATTCAGCCGGGCAGAGGTGGCGTATATTCTATTAGGTGAGTTGGCACTGCTGACGGTTCTGGCATTGCTGCCGGGCTGTCTTTTTGGATTTGGGCTGGCGCATCTCATTGGCACGCTTGGCATGGAGACGGAATTGTTCCGGGTGCCTGTCATCATTGCACCGTCGACATACGGTTTTTCAATTCTTGTCGTGCTGGCGGCGTCTTTTGTCTCCAGCCTTATTGTTGGCCGCCGAGTGGCGCGGCTTGATCTTATTTCAGTTCTAAAGACGAGGGATTAGCCTCATGCCCATTCGTAACATTGTCGGCATTGTCATCGCGGTGATTGTTCTGGGGATGATTGCACTTGCGTTCATGCCGCAGTCGGTTCCAGCAGATCTCGTTGAGGTGCAACGCGGGGCGCTGGCTGTCACCGTTAACGAAGAAGGTCAGACACGGGTCCGGGATGTGTACACGGTGTCCGCGCCTGTGGGCGGCAGGGTGTTGCGCATCGGGTCTGAGGTGGGTGACCCGGTGACGGAACAGGTCACGGTCGTAGCGACAATTCAGCCGACGGACCCATCCTTTCTGGACGCGCGCTCGCTGAGCCGGGCGGAGGCCAGTGAGAAGGCAGCTGAGGCTGCGCAGACCCTGGCTGTGGCGGATGTGACGCGGGCGGAAGCTGAGCTTGAGTTCGCCCAGTCGGAGTTCCGGCGCGCACAGCGGCTGGCAGCCAAAGGCACGGTGTCACAGGCTACACTTGATCGTGCCCGGCTTGATCTACGCACCCGAGCGGCCGCTGTGGATGAAGCCAAAGCAGCCTTGCAGATGCGGGACTTTGAACTGGAAAATGCCCGCGCCACTCTCATCCAGCCGGGGGAAGCCGACTCTGAAAACATCGGCGGTGGTTCCGGCTGTTGTGTGCCGGTGCGCTCGCCGGTGACGGGCCGCGTCCTGCGGATCATTCAGGAGAGCGAAGCCATCGTGCTGCCGGGTGCACCGCTGATCGAAGTGGGCGATGACAATGATCTGGAGATCGTGGTCGATCTTCTGTCTGAGGATGCAGTGCGCGTTACCGAAGGCGATCGGGTGGCGATTGAAGACTGGGGCGGGCCGGTGGTGCTCAACGGCATTGTGCGACGTGTGGAGCCGTTCGGGTTCACCAAGGTGTCGGCGCTGGGTATTGAAGAGCAGCGGGTGAATGTGATCATCGACTTCGAGGACCCGCCGGAAGCATGGTCGGAGCTTGGCCATGGATTTCGCCTCGATACGCGCATTTTTGTCTGGGAAGCCGAAGACGTGCTGAAGCTGCCCGTCAGCGCCCTGTTTCGCGATGGGGACGCCTGGGTCGTGTTTCGGGAGGCAGACGGTGAGGCGGTGCTGACACCGGTTGAGATCGGTCGCCGAAATGCTCTGGAGGCGGAGGTTGTGGCTGGCCTTGAGGAGGGGGACCGGGTGGTTGTTCATCCAAGCGACAGGGTTGTGGACGGCGTTTCGCTGGAACCCCGCGGTTTACGTTAACGGCACCCAATTGAGGCATCTCATTCTCGCGGGGCGCGCAAATTGCTTGGATGTCATCAGGGCGTCATGCGGGGCGGGTCGCGAGAGTGCTTGCCGGACAGCCTAAAATGTTGTGCTGGTGGCACACCCTGACGGGAAACCGCGTATCCAGCCCGCGCCGTATGACGTCATTTTGGGAGATTGGAACCAAGCGGGGTGACTCATCCGCCCATCTCGGGCACGATTGAGCCACGCGTGGGGGACAATCTTGTGGGGGCAAGTGTGAGCCGCATTGAGCCAATTTGGCACATGGTAGGGTTAAGCGTGTTGCGTAGAGCTGTGATTGGGACGGTTGTCGTTGCGGGCCTCGCCTTGGGCCATGCTTTGGGCTTTGGCAGCGCTGCGCTGGCACAGGCCATTGAGCCCGTGCAATCCGCCAATCTGCCCTCTATCACATCTTCGACTACTTCGTTGGTCGAGACGCTGCCGCCGCCTCTTGCAGACCCAGCTCTCCAGGAGCCTGCTCTCCACGAGCAGGGGACGCCTGAAGCGGTTGAAATGGCGCCCATTCCAGACTTTGTGCCTGAAAAGCGGACGGGTCCGCTCAATGTGCATGTTTTTGGGGATTCCCTGGGCGACGGCATCTGGGCCGGGCTCTATCGCAAATTGCCCAAGGCCGACGGCTACAAGGTCACCAAACATTCCCGCGTTTCGACCGGGCTGGTGCGCAAGGACTTTTACAACTGGTCGAAGGCGGTTCGGCAGATCGTTGCCAAGCATCGCGTCGATGTTGCGGTTGTGATGATCGGCACCAATGATCGGCAGACGATTGTTGAAGGCGGTCGCCATGCCCTGCGCTCGCAGGGCTGGGAAGCGATTTACAAAGCACGCATTGATGACATGACGCAGGTCCTCAAGGATGAGGGGGCGGAGGTCTACTGGGTCGAATTGCCGGCCATGCGCAGCCCGCGCTTTGGCCGCGACATGAAGTATTTCAATACGCTGTTCGAGGAGCGTGCTGTGGCCAATGGCATTACCTATGTGCCCACATGGCAGCGCACACTGGGCAGCAATGGCAAATACTCCGCATACGGCCTTGATGACAAAGGCCGCAAGCGGTTGATGCGGACCAATGACGGCATTCACTTCACCATGCGTGGCTACGTCAAGATGGCAGGCTTTGTGACCGCAGCCATGGAAGAAGCCGCCCGGATGGAAGAAGTCGTGCCGGTCGTCGAGCTGCCGGTTGAACCAGTGGCGGTCTCGCCGCTCATTGATCCCATTACCGGCGCCACTATCAAGGCCCCCGTGGCAACGGCCCCCTTAGCACCGGACCAGCCTGTCGCGCCAAGTGTTGATCAACCAGATGCGCCTGATGCGCCGGGGGATCAAAGTGCTGTCTCGGGCACGCCGCAGCGCTCCGAACGGGCGGGCGTATCAGAAGTGGCCTCCACCATTGCCGGGGCGCTGTCTGATCTGCGCGGATTTGTGCTTCCTGAGCCAAAGCCCGGCCGGGCGGATGATCTGCGCCAACCGGCTGAGTAAATGATTTTCTTGTCCTTGCGACGGGCGGCTGCGGCTGCTGCGTTTGCGTCAGTCTCTTTGGGGCTGATGGGCGCGGGCGCGCCGCAGACGACTTTTGTCCCGATTTCCAATCCGGCGGGCCTGGCAGCTTTTTTTGACGCACAGGCGTCCGGTTCCGATGTGCGCATTCTGCATATCGGCGACAGCCACATTGCCCGCGACACGTTTTCCGGTGACCTGCGGACGTTGTTCGCTGCCAGGGACAAGGCTGGCTCTCGCGGCATGCTGCCGGCGGGCAATGTCTATCCCTTCTACACGGCGCGCGGTGTCGAGATTGACATGTCCGATGGATGGGACGTGGTGCGGGCCCGCAACGAGGAGGCCCCGGGGCCTTTCGGCGTGATGAATGCGCGGGTGGCGGCGGAGGCAGGCACCAGCCCGTGGATTGCGCTTTCAGGGTTTGAAACACCCGTTGAGCGGTTGCTGATCGGCTATCAGCGCCAGCCCGAGGGTGGTGTGTTGCAGGTGCATGTGGACAGCAGGATCCATGCGGTGCCGACGTCGGGCGAGCAAGGATTTGCGTTTGCGGCGCTGCCGGTGCGCAAGGGCACGCAGATTGTTCGTATTGCTGCGGCCGGTGATGGACCGGTGGCGTTGTTCTCCCTGGTGCTTGAAGCGGATGTGGGCGGGGCGGTGCTGTCCAATTCCGGCTGGCCGGGGGCAACAGCAGAAATCATGGCGCGGTGGGATGATGATCTGCTGCGCATGGAGCTTGGCCGGCTCGACCCTGATCTGATCATTGTCGGCTACGGCACCAATGAAGGATTTGATGACAAGCTGGACCTTGGGGACTACGAAGCCGTCTTGCGGGCACAGCTGGTGCGCTTGAAGCGGTTTGCGCCCGATGCCTCGATCTTGCTGACCGGCGGCCCGGACGGGACGCGGTTGCCGCATTATGCAGATACAGATGCCCGCGAGCCCCATGAGTGGAGCTGTGCGCCGCTCAATGAGGCAGAACGGCAGCAATATGTGGACCTGATTGCCGAAGAGAGCGAGACGTTGTTGCGCTGGCATGATGCGCCACAGCTGTCCGCCGTGCTCGCATTGCAAAAACGCTTGGCGCTTGAGATGGGGGCTGCCCATTGGGATTGGCGCGCGGCGATGGGCGGTGCGTGCGCTGTCCATCAATGGCGCCTGGCGGAAGACCCCCAACTGGCGCGGCCTGATCATGTGCATCTCACCGGCGATGGCTACAAGGCATCCGCCAGTGCCCTGTTTGAGGCGATGAATGGCGCGTTTGTGGCAAGGCAGGGAGATAGGGAGGGTCAACCTGTTCCAGATCGGGACAAGTCGGGCTCAGGGGTAACCAGGGATTAAGATTTGTGGCGCGGTTTGACCCGTTCCATGGGCCATTGTCCCAAATGAGACGCGCTCGGGCATGCTGTTTCCAACACTGGATTTTGCTCTGTTCTTCGTCATCGTGTTCCTTGTTGCATGGGAACTGCGACGGGACATGGACGCGCGCAAGCTGGTTCTCGTCTTCGCTTCCTACTTCTTTTACGGCTACTGGGACTGGCGCTTCACGCTGCTGCTTGCGGGCTCGTCGCTGCTGAACTATGCGGCGGGGCGGGTTATCGGTGGACTGAATGACGGCGCGACGCGCAAATGGGTGCTGGGCATTGCCATCGCGCTCAACCTCGCGGTGCTGGGCTTTTTCAAATATTACGGCTTCTTCCTCGATTCACTGGCTGACCTTCTCACGGCCTGGGGCATCGAGCGGGATCTGCCGTTCCTGGAAGTGATCCTGCCGGTCGGCATCTCGTTCTTCACGTTTCAGGGCATCTCGTACCTGGTGGATGTGTATCGCCGCCATGTGGACGCGTCGCGATCTCTGCTGGATATCTTCCTCTACATCTCGTTCTTTCCGCAGCTTGTGGCCGGGCCGATTGTGCGAGCGGCGCATTTCCTGCCGCAGCTTGAGCGCAAACCCCATGTGAGCCGCCGGATGGCCTCGCTGGCGGTGGTGCTCATTCTTGTGGGCCTGTTCAAGAAGATGGTGATCGCCAATTATCTGGCGACGGAAGTGGTCGATCATGTATTCTTTGATCCCACAGCCTTTGGCGGCGGTGATCTGTTGCTGGGTGTTTATGCCTATGCGGTGCAGATCTATTGCGACTTCTCGGCCTATTCAGACATTGCCATTGGTGTGGCGGCGCTGCTTGGCTATCGCTTTCCGCGCAACTTTGACCATCCGTATCGCTCGTCCTCCCTGCAGGAGTTCTGGCGGCGGTGGCATATCTCGCTGTCTACCTGGCTGCGGGACTATCTCTACATCCCGCTGGGCGGCAGTCGCGGCTCCACCTTCAAGACGTACCGCAATCTGTTCCTGACCATGTTCCTTGGGGGCATCTGGCACGGGGCGGCGTGGACGTTCGTGTTCTGGGGTGCCTTCCACGGCGCCATGCTGGGTGTCGAGCGGGCACTGACCAAGCGGTGGGAAGAGCTGAACAAAGACACCAACGGTTATGGCGGCGGCGCGGTTGCTTTCTTCCTGGGGCTTGGACGCAGCATTCAAAGCTCGTTTGCTACGGTGCTGGGCATCATCCTGACATTCCACCTTGTCTGCTTTGCCTGGATTTTCTTCCGGGCGCCCACATTCTCCGGCGCGTGGGATTATGTGATTGGTATCTTTGACTGGTCGCAGCCTGCGCAGTTTGCAACGCCGTTTATCGTTGGGCTTGTTGGGCTGTCGCTTGCCGGCCAGTTCCTGCCGTCCAACTGGGCGAACGGGGCTGGACGTTTGTTGCAGCGGGCCCCTTGGCCGGTCTTGGGTTTGATGCTTGGATTTGGCATCCTTGCCATTGAGGCCATGGCGCCTGAAGGCGTTGCCCCATTCATCTATTTCCAGTTCTAGGGAGGGCGTTCGAAAATGATGGAACATATCGATCCAGAAGCCGACGCTTATGAGCCCGGCTTTGAAATGAAGCCCAAGGCCTCCCTCAACGCGGAGCAGGAAACCACGCGCACGTTCAAGCGCGCGCTTTATTCCATGCTGTTTGGCATGTTCATTCTGGCGCTGTTTCACTCCACGTCGCTGGTGAACTATGTGCGCGGTCTGCCGATTGGTCCGGTGGAAGACACGGTGATTGCCGTGAGCGAAGCCTGGCACGAGCAAATGGAAAAGAACGGCATGACGGAGCTGTTCACGCTCATGGATGACAGTGTGACGGCGCTGCATGATGCAACGTGGGAAGACTTTGATGCGTTCGTGGCAGGCCTGAAACAGACAGAGCCGCCGGAGGATCTGCGTGGCGGTGTTGCTGAGTAAGCACCCAAACCGCCGTCCGTTTCCCCGGACTTGATCCGGGGTCCACTCTTAGATCAGCGAAACCGCAGTGCGTGAAGTCAATGTGGGGACCGTCACAGCTAGTCTGTCAAACCCTCACAAGTTGAAATGCGAGTAGGCCCCGGATCAAGTCCGGGGACGCGGGTGGCGGTGCGTGTGTTTGTGCAAAAGAAAAGCCCTCCAGTTGAACTGGAGGGCTTTTGCATTCTTGATTGTCTGTCGTGTTACCGAGGCAGTGTGGTTGACCCCATGAGGTCTTTGTCCACCGTGTGGGCGCACTGGCGACCCTCGCGGATGGCCCAGACGACGAGGGACTGGCCGCGGCGCATGTCGCCACAGGCATAGAGCTTGTCGATGGATGTCTTGTAGCTGCCTTCGCCCTCTGTTTCGGCTTTGACGTTGCCGCGGGGGTCCATCTCGGGGCTGAGGCTTTCGATCATGCCTTCGTGGACCGGGCTGACGAAGCCCATGGCCAGGAGCACGAGGTCTGCCTTGATGTCGAACTCGCTGCCTTCGATCTTCTGCATCTTGTCATCGACCCGGACGCAGGTGAGTGATTTCACCTGGCCGTCCTCGCCGTTGAATTTGGCGGTCATGACAGCAAAGTCGCGGTCTGCGCCTTCGGCCTGGCTGGAAGACGTGCGGAACTTGAGCGGCCAGTTGGGCCACGTCATCAGCTTGTCTTCTTTTTCCGGCGGCTGCGGCATGATTTCCAGCTGAGTGACCGACACGGCACCCTGACGGAAGGATGTGCCGATGCAGTCAGAGCCGGTATCGCCGCCGCCGATCACGACCACGCGCTTGCCGCCTGCCAGGATGGGCGCGACGTTGCCGAGGTGCTCGTCACCATTGCGACGGTTCTGCTGCGGCAGAAAATCCATGGCGAAGTGCACGCCATCAAGGTCGCGGCCTTCGATTGGCAGGTCGCGGGGTTTTTCAGCGCCACCGGACATGACAACCGCATCAAAGTCCTTCATCAGGTCTTCGGCTGAGATATCGACACCGATGTGGACGCCGGTCTTGAGGGTGACGCCTTCCGCGGCCATCTGCTCAATGCGGCGGTCGATGACGTGCTTTTCCATCTTGAAGTCGGGGATGCCATAGCGCATCAGGCCACCGGCCTTGCTGTTCTTTTCAAACAGCGTCACGTCATGACCCGCACGGGCAAGCTGCTGCGCGCAGGCCATGCCGGCAGGACCTGCACCGACAACAGCCACGGTCTTGCCTGTTTTGACGGCAGGTATCTGCGGCTGGATCCAGCCTTCTTCGGCTGCCCGGTCAGCAATCGCGCATTCAATTGACTTGATGGTCACCGGCTCGTCGATGAGGTTGAGCGTGCAGGCTGCCTCGCAGGGAGCGGGGCAGATGCGGCCTGTCATCTCCGGGAAGTTGTTTGTCGAGTGGAGGTTGCGGGCAGCCTCTTCCCAGTCTTCGGAATAGACGAGATCGTTCCAGTCCGGGATCTGGTTATTGACCGGGCAGCCGTTGTGGCAATAGGGGATGCCACAATCCATGCAGCGGGCTGCCTGGTTCTTGACGCCCTCTTCGGACATGGGGATGACGAACTCGCGGAAGTGCCGCACGCGGTCTGATGCCGGTGCGGAGGTGCGGTCCTGACGTTCGATCTCAAGAAAGCCGGTGATTTTTCCCATCTGGCTTATCCTTCACAGTCTGTAGTCGTTTCGTGACACGGTTCAAAAGGCGTGGCGGATTATTCGCCGGCCGCCTTGAACGCGGACTCGTTGTTCTGGTTGGAGGCCCGCATCTCTTCCAGCGCGCGGCGGTAATCCACCGGCATCACCTTCACAAATTTGGGCAGATAGGTTTCCCAGTTGTCGAGCACCTTGCGGGCACGGGTGGAGCCCGTGTGGTTGGCGTGGTTTTCAACAAGCTGACGCAGGCGTTCGGCGTCAAAGCGGGTCATGTCTGAATTCACATCGACACGGCCGTGGGTTTCAAGGTCGCCGCCCTGATGCGACAGCCGCTCCATGGCGTCGTCTTCAGCCGTGATGTGTTCAAGCTCAACCATGGAAAGGTTACAGCGACGTTCAAAGTCGCCCGCTTCGTCCAGCACATAGGCAATGCCGCCGGACATGCCGGCCGCAAAGTTGCGGCCGGTTTCACCCAGCACAACCACAACGCCGCCGGTCATGTATTCACAGCAATGGTCGCCTGTGCCTTCCACAACAGCGATGGCGCCGGAGTTGCGCACCGCGAAGCGTTCGCCTGCGACACCGCGGAAATAGCATTCGCCGGTGATGGCGCCATAGAGCACCGTGTTGCCGACAATGATGCTTTTCTCCGGCACGATTTTGGCCGTCTCATGCGGGTAGATGACGATGCGGCCACCGGACAAGCCCTTGCCCACATAGTCATTGGCTTCGCCGGCGAGTTCAAACGACACGCCATGGGCAAGCCATGCCCCGAAGCTCTGTCCGGCGGTGCCGGTCAGCTTCACGGAGACTGTGTCTGCAGGCAGGCCCTTGTGACCGTGATGCTTGGCGATCTGGCCTGAGAGCATCGCGCCCGCTGAGCGGTCCATCGAGTTGATGGAGGTATCAATGGTGACCGGGGTGCCGTTCTCGATGGCAGGCTTGGCCTGTTCAATGAGGCGGCGGTCGAGAATGTCATGGATCGGATGCTGCTGCACTTCGGAATGGCGGATGGCCACGCCTTCCACATAGTCAGGGCGGGCAAACAGCTTGGACACGTCCAGGCCTTCCGCCTTCCAGTGGGCAACAGCTTCTGTCTGATCGAGGGCATCCATCAGACCGGTCATGTCGGAGAGCTTGGTGAAGCCCATCTCTGCCATGATGGCGCGCAATTCTTCAGCGACATAGAAGAAGTAGTTCACTACGTGCTCGGGCAGACCCACAAAGCGCTTGCGCAGCACGGGGTCCTGGGTCGCAACACCTACGGGGCAGGTGTTGAGATGACATTTGCGCATCATGATGCAGCCCGCCGCAATGAGCGGTGCGGTTGAGAAGCCGAATTCGTCAGCACCCAGCAAGGCACCGATGGCAACGTCGCGGCCTGTCTTGAGGCCGCCATCCACCTGCACGGCAATACGGCCACGCAGGCCATTGGCCACGAGCGTCTGGTGGGTTTCGGCGATGCCGAGCTCCCATGGGGAGCCTGCATGCTTGATGGAGGTGAGGGGCGATGCGCCCGTTCCGCCTTCAAAGCCCGAGATCGTGACGTGGTCGGCGCGTGCCTTGGAGACGCCGGCGGCAACGGTGCCGACGCCGACCTCAGACACGAGCTTCACGGAAATGGCCGCATCCGGATTGACGTTCTTCAGGTCGTAGATCAGCTGTGCCAAATCTTCGATCGAGTAGATGTCGTGGTGCGGGGGCGGGGAGATGAGGCCCACGCCCGGGGTCGAGTAGCGCACCTTGGCGATGACCGCGTCGACTTTGTGGCCGGGCAGCTGTCCGCCTTCGCCGGGCTTGGCACCCTGCGCCATTTTAATCTGGATCATGTCCGCATTGGCGAGGTACTCAGCGGTGACGCCAAAGCGGCCGGATGCCACCTGCTTGATGGCAGAGCGCATGCTGTCGCCATCGGGCAGGGGTGTAAAGCGGTCCACTTCTTCGCCGCCTTCACCGGTGTTGGACTTGCCGCCGATGCGGTTCATGGCCTTGGCCAGCGTCGTGTGCGCTTCGCGGCTGATGGAGCCAAAGGACATGGCGCCGGTTGCAAAGCGTTTGACGATGTCCTTGGCAGGTTCCACGTCATCAATGGAGACAGGCGTGCGGCCCAGTTCCTCGGCGGACTTCAGGCGGAACAGGCCGCGAATGGTCAGCAGCCGCCTGGACTGGTCGTTCATGGCCTTGGCAAAGTCGTTGTACTTGTCCTGGCTGTTGCCGCGCACGGCATGCTGCAGGTCAGCAACGGACGATGCGGTCCAGGCGTGTTCCTCGCCGCGGATGCGCTGCATGTATTCGCCACCGACGGACAGGGCATTTTTCAGCACAGGGTCAGACGAGAAGGCACGCAGATGCCGCTGGATGGTTTCCTCGGCAACCTCGGTCAGACCCACGCCTTCGATGTTGGTGGAGGTGCCGTAGAAATAGTCGCGGACAAATTCGGTCGACAGGCCGACCGCGTCAAAAATCTGGGCCCCGCAATAAGACTGGTAGGTGGAGATGCCCATCTTGGACATGACCTTGAGGATGCCCTTGTTGACGGCCTTGATGAAGCGCGACTTGACGGTGGCATCGTCCAGATCCTCGCCAAGCTGATGTTTGTTGGCGATCATGCTTTCAAAGGCAAGGTACGGGTTGATGGCTTCAGCGCCATAGCCAGCCAGCGCACAGAAGTGATGCACTTCGCGGGCTTCGCCGGTTTCAACCACCAGGCCCACCCGCGTGCGCAGGGTGCTGCGGATCAGGTGATGATGCACGGCTGATGTGGCCAGCAGGGATGGGATCGCCACGCGGTCTTCGCTCACCAGCCGGTCTGACAGGATGATGATGTTGAAGCCTTCATTGACGGCGCGCTGGGCACGTTCGCACAGGGCGTCCAGGGCAGGCTTCATGCCTTCGGCGCCGCGGTCGGCAGCAAAGGTCGTGTCCAGGGTCTTGGTCTGGAAGTGATTGTCCGCGATGTCGCCGATGGCACGGATCTTTTCAAGATCCTCGTTGCGCAGGATGGGCTGACGCACCTCAAGGCGACGCATTTCACCCTGCTTGTGCAGGTCGAGCAGGTTCGGGCGCGGGCCGATGAGCGAGACGAGGCTCATCACCAGCTCTTCACGGATCGGGTCGATCGGCGGGTTGGTCACCTGGGCAAAGTTCTGCTGGAAGTAGTTGAACAGCGACTTTGACTTGTCAGACAGCACCGCGATGGGCGTGTCGGTGCCCATGGAGCCGATGGCTTCCTGGCCGGTTGCGGCCATGGGGGTCATCAGGGTGCGGATGTCTTCCTGGGTGTAGCCGAAGGCCTGCTGACGCTTGAGCAGCGGCACATTTGGCTGCGGCGGTGTGCCGCCCATGTCGGGAAGGTCCTCGACGCTGATCTGCGCCTTGTCGAGCCACTCCTGATAGGGCTCCATGGAAGAGATCTGTTCCTTGACCTCCTCGTCAGAGATGATGCGGCCTTCTTCAAGGTCGATCAGCAGCATCTTGCCGGGCTGCAGGCGCCATTTTTCAACGATGCGGTCTTCCGGGTACGGAAGGACACCCATTTCAGAGGCGAGGATCACATTGTCGTCGTCGGTGACGAAATAGCGAGCCGGGCGCAGGCCGTTGCGGTCCAGCGTGGCGCCGATCTGACGGCCATCAGTGAAGGCCATGGCGGCGGGGCCGTCCCATGGTTCCATCAGGGCTGCGTGGTGCTCGTAAAACGCACGACGCTTGGGGTCCATGAGTTCATGGCCGGCCCAGGCTTCGGGAATGAGCATCATCATGGCGTGGGCCAGCGAGTAGCCCCCCATCACCAGGAGCTCGAGAGCGTTGTCGAAGGACGCTGAGTCAGATTGGCCTTCCACGGTGACCGGCCAGATCTTTTCAAGGTCATCACCCAGGACATCGGACTGCATGGGACCTTTGCGGGCCGCCATCCAGTTGACGTTGCCGCGCACCGTGTTGATTTCGCCATTGTGGCAAATCATGCGGAATGGCTGCGCAAGGCTCCAAGTGGGGAAGGTGTTGGTGGAGAAACGCTGGTGAACGAGGGCGAGCGCCGACACCATGCGTTCGTCGGAGAGGTCGAGATAGTATTTGCCGACCTGATCGGACAGCAGCATGCCCTTGTAGTTGAGCACGCGCGAGGACATGGAGGTGACATAGGTGTCGCCAGCCAGTTTGACGTCTTCGGCGTAGATGCGGTTCCAGATTTCTTTGCGGATGACGAAGAGCTTGCGCTCAAATGCATCCTGATCAGCACAGCCCGGTCCGCGCTGAATAAACAGCTGCATGTGAAAGGGCTCTGTTGGCAGAACCGAATAGCCGAGGTCTGAGTTGTCGACCGGCACGTCGCGCCAGCCAAGAACAACCTGGCCTTCTTCAGCGACGACTTTTTCCGTGCGGTCCATGACGTTGGCGCGGTCGGCATCGTCCTTGGGCATGAAGAACTGGCCAACCGCATATTCGCCCTCAGCGGGCAGCGTGAAGCCAAGGTCAGCGGTGACGGCACGCAGGAAGGCATCCGGCATCTGAATGAGAATGCCTGCGCCGTCGCCCGCCTTGGGGTCAGCGCCTACAGCGCCACGGTGTTCAAGATTGCAGAGGATCGACAGACCGTCCTGAACGGTCTTGTGAGTCTTCTTGTTCTTGATGTTGGCGACGAAGCCGATGCCGCAGGCGTCTTTTTCGTTGCGCGGGTCATACATGCCGCTTGCTGCGGGCATACCTGCCGGACGGTACTGACCTTCACGGGTCTTTGTCATGCCGCCAAACCTCTCAAACTGCGGGGCAGTGCGCCGATGTCAGCGCAGGCCCGTAAAATACCAACCGTTTTGACTTATCCCCCGGAAATCCGGGGCCGCTCCAAAACTGGAGCGAAAAGTCCGCGCGACAATCAGCGTCACCGGAAGGGCCCGTCCTCTTGCACTACGCCCTAAAACACCGGGGCAGAAGAGGACGCGGTCGGCCGGAACGCCGCCTTGTCACAAATTGACCTTGGGGCTTTCGAACATGAGCCGCCCCCCTTTGGATTTACGTGAGCGCTATATGCCCACCTGAGGGTGTCGACTACGAAAGCCTTTGCCGTGAGGGCTTGAGGGTGAACCTGACTGGGGCGCTCTCTTTGGAGGTCCTCGGTCAGACTGCCGATCATTTGAGACGGCCGCCCTCGTTGCCCACGCTTTGCTGTGCCTGCATGAATACGTCACGACAGGCTTTTGCGAAGCCGGGGGATAGTGCCAGAGAGGGGCCTGTTGAATCAAGGTCAGGAATGGTGACCTTTTTCACGCAGTGCCAAAGGTTAATTTTTCATGATTTTGGCCGGTTTTGGCGCCAAAACCCCAGGAAAACCGGGCGTAAACACGGTTAATGACCCCGTTCACGCGGCCTCACAGTCGTTTTACCGACCTCACATCGGTCGTGATTTCCCAATTTTCTGCGGGTTTGGCACTGTCGAAGTGTCGCAAGGGTGCTCGCGGGTCGGCGGTGTCCCCCGCCGCGTTTGTCCGGCCTGCGGGCCTCTTGCGTACCCTTTTCCCCGAATCCTTCATGGCGACAGACCGCCCGCGCGCGACCGCGGTGTGGCCTGTCTTTTTGAGCTGTTGCGGCTCTTCACTGGCCCTTCACCGGGTCATCACTAGGTCATCACAGGTGTTTGAGGCCGCGCGACGGCTTCGTGAGTTCCTTTTTGGGCGCTGGTTTCCGAGGTTGTGGGGGCGGTGAGAGACACCGCTGACCAACTTTCTGATCCCAATGACCTCAAGAGGAGACACCCCATGAAGACCGCATCCAAAACCGCATTCGCCGCTGCCGGCGCCCTGTCTGCCGCCCTGACAATGGGCGCACTGACCGCCACACCTGCTGCTGCCGCTGACATGGAAAAGTGCTACGGCGTTGCCCTTGCCGGTGAGAATGACTGTGCAGCTGGCCCAGGCACCTCATGCCAGGGCACATCCACGATCGATTACCAGTCCAATGCCTGGAAGCTTGTTCCTGCGGGCACCTGCACATCCATCGAAACGCCGTTCGGCAATGGCTCGCTTGAAGACAGCGACAGCAACGTTCCTGCGTAACGTCTGACACGACAAACAACGCATCGCTCCAGTTCAACGAGTACAAAGCATGTCCCGGATGACCCATTCCCCTGAGATGTTTGCAGCCGATACCCCTGCTGCAGGTCGCACCCCCCTCGCGGCCACCACATCTGTGCGGTCATCTGGGCAGGCTGCTTTGGGCTCGCCAGAGCTTGAGCTTGCGTCTGCGGGTACCTCTTTGAAGCCGCAGCACTATTCCCAGATTCTGTCTGAGGCCTTTTCGCAAGGCAGTGCTGCGGACTTCTTTGAGGTGCATGCGGAAAACTATTTTGGAGACGGCGGAGCGCCACACCGGTACCTCGCCGCCATCCGCGAGCGGTTTGCGCTTTCGATCCACGGCATTGGATTGTCGATTGGTGGAGCGGGACCCTTGGACCGTGATCATCTGGCTCATCTGCGTGCGCTTGTGGATCGCTATAAGCCGGCGCTCGTTTCCGAGCATCTCGCGTGGTGCGAAAATGGTGGCACCTATTTCAATGATCTTCTGCCGGTGACGCTGACGTCCGAGGCGCTGGACATTGTGTGCCGCCACGTTGACCAGACGCAGGAGACGCTGGGCCGCCAGATTCTCATTGAGAATCCGTCCAATTATCTGGCGTTTGAAGAAAGTGATATTCCGGAGACGGAGTTTCTATCCGCGATGGCGCGACGCACGGGATGCGGGTTGCTGCTCGACATCAACAATGTGGTGGTGAGCGCCCACAACCTTCAAACCTCGCCACGTGACTATCTTGATCAGTTTGATGTTGCGGCGGTTGGCGAGGTTCATCTGGGTGGACACTCCGATGATGACCGCAGCGGCGTCACACTCAAGATTGACGACCATGGCTCGGCACCCTCTAGGGATGTCTGGACGCTGTATGACGATTTCCTCGCTGCCGCCGGCCCACGACCAACGCTTGTTGAGTGGGACCAGGATGTGCCTGCGCTTGATGTGTTGCTGACCGAAGTCGCAACAGCGCGCGGCAAGCTGAAACAGATTTCAAAAAAGGAGGTGGGTCATGTCCCGGCTCGCTGAATTGCAGACCAATTTTGCCTCAGCCTTGCGCGACCCGGCCAACAGCCAGGTCATGCTGGATCTTGCGGCCATCGGCAATGAACCACTGCCTCACCGAGCGCGGCTTGATGTCTATCGCAACAATGTGGCGTCCAGCCTGACAGATGCGCTGGCGGCGCTTTATCCGGTTTGCCAGCGGCTGGTGGGAGAAGAGTTTTTCCGTGCGATGGCACAGGCCTATTTCGAGCGCTCCATGCCGGATGCTGCCTCCCTCATAGGGTTTGCCCCTGACTTTGCCGGGTTCCTTGTTGGGTTTGAGCCCGCCCGCTCCGTGCCCTATCTGCCGGATATCGCGCGGCTGGAGCATGCCTGGCACAAGGTCTATCACGGCCAAGATGCTGACGTACTCACCGCGCAGGACCTCCAGGCATTTGTGGAGGCGCTGGGCGATCAGGCGCTTGACCGGCTGGTGCTTGAGCTTGCGCCGGCGCATCAGCTTTTGATGTCGCCTTATCCGATTTCGCGCATCTGGCAGGCAAACCAGCCTGACCACGACGGCGTGCTGTCCATTGCCGAAGACGATCGCAACGAACGCATCTTTGTGGTGCGGCCTCACGCCCAGGTCGAAGTGCGCCGGGTATCGCCGGGCGCGTTCGCGTTTCTGTGTGCTGTTCAGGGTGGCGCCACCCTGGGGCGGGCGCTGATTGCAGCGTTTGAAGAAGAGCCTGAATGCGACCCACAGATCGTCTTTGCCGAACTGCTCAATGCCGGAAGTTTTGTGCTGCCGGATCAAACATCAAAGGTGACGTCATGACTGCAGCAACACATTCTCTCAATGGCCTCGCGGGACTTGTTCAGCGCGTGATTGCGCTGATGTCGTCCCTCCCTGAATGGATCATTGCCGTTGCCGCACGGATTGCCGTGGCTGGTGTCTTCTGGACATCGGCACGGCTCAAGGTGGATGGCTTTGCGCTCAAGGACTCGACCTATTTCCTGTTCGAGTATGAGTATGCGTTGCCGCTCATTCCGTCCGACTGGGCTGCGGTCATGGGCACCATTGCGGAGCATGTGTTCCCGATCATGCTGATCCTCGGGCTTGGCACACGATTTGGTGCGCTGGGCCTGCTGGTGATGACGGCGGTCATTCAGACCTTTGTCTATCCCGGTGCATGGAACCTGCACCTGCTTTGGGCCACAGGCATGTTGTATCTCATCATTCGTGGTCCTGGTGTGCTGTCGCTCGATCATCTGATCGCCAGGCGATACGCCGCATAGCCCTGACACGCTGACAGCGCAGGGTTGCCGGGTTAGGGTGCGCCGCTAGGGTTGAAACATATCAATCAATAGCGGAGCAAATCCCATGATGACTGAAGCCATTGCCCTTGGATTTGGGCTCTACATGCTTGCTGCGGGCATCGCCCTTGTTGCAACCCCCGACCGTAGCCGGGCCATGCTGACGGATCTGCGCGAAAGTGCAGGGCTTTCTTTTGTCTGCGGCGTGCTGGTTTTTTTCATTGGTGCCGTGCTGCTGGTTACCCATCACAAGATTGATACGCCGCTTGAGATGGTTGTCACCGGGCTGGCCGCTGCGACACTCATTGAAGGGTTGATCTTCATTGCTGTCGGGTCGTCCTTCATTCGCCTGCTCAACCCCATGATGAGCGGCAATTTCATCCGGATATGGGGACTGTTGGCACTTGTGGCTGGTGGGGTGCTTACCTTTGTCGGACTAGGTGGCCACTAGGCGACAGCCTGGCGGCGGGGGACGGGATGCATTTTTCATCTGACAATGCGAGCGGCGTTGCGCCTGAAATCATGGCGGCCCTTGCGCGTGCCAATGAAGGTCCCGCATGGGCCTATGGCAGGGACGCGATTACCGGGCGGCTTGATGCCTTGTACTCGGACTTGTTTGAACGCGATGTCCGCGTGTTTCCACTGGCGACGGGGACGGCTGCCAATGCACTGATCCTGGCATCACTCACGCCGCCCTGGGGCGCTGTGTTCTGTGAGCAGATGAGTCACATCAATGTGGATGAAGGCGGGGCGCCTGAGTTTTATTCAAACGGTGCCAAGCTCATTCCCGTGTCCGGTCGGCATGGACGTATTGACGTTGCCGGACTGGAAGGCGCGTTTGCGGCTCTGCCGCGTGGCGATGTGCATCATGTGCTGCCCAAGGTGCTGAGCCTGACGCAGGCGACGGAAAGCGGCACCGTATACAGCCTTGAAGACGTGGGTGTGCTGTGTGACCGCGCCCACAAGGAAGGCCTTCATGTGCATATGGATGGGGCCCGCTTTGCCAATGCCGTGGCGCACCTCAATTGCACTCCGGCGGATGTCACCTGGAAAGCCGGCGTGGATGCTCTGAGTTTCGGAGCCACGAAGAATGGTGCCATGGCGGCGGAAGCAGCGATCTTCTTTGATCCGTCGCTGGCGGAGCAGTTTGAAGCGCGCCGGATGCGGGGCGGTCATCTGTTTTCCAAGATGCGGTTTTTATCCGCTCAGCTTGAAGCCTATGTGACGGATGATCTGTGGCTGCGGCTGGCGGCCCATGCGAATGGGCAGGCGCAGGGTCTGGTCGGGATCGTGGAAGAGACGGCGGGTGTCGATCTGGTGCATCCCGTTGAGAGCGATGAGATCTTCGTCCGGTTTGAGGACAAAGCTGCCATATCCAGACTGCGCGACTCGGACGTCTCCTTTGTGCCGTGGGACCCCGCGGCGGGGGTCATCCGGCTGGTGGCCTCCTTTCAGACCACTGACGAAGAGGTGCGGCAATTTCGCGCTGCACTGCACTCCGCGGTCGGTGATCAGGCCTGATTCTACGGGCAGATGAGGCCCTGAGCCTTTGTCGTGCTGAGGTTCTGGGTGGCGGGTTTTCTGGTGACAGAAAAAATCATGATGACGCGGCGCAATATCCGGGGTCGCACAGGTGCGACTCTTGCGCCCATTTGACCGATATCAATGTTGTAAGCCCCGCGTTCCTGCACTTAGCCTTACATAACAGCCCCTTTGACCATGACCGGCGGGGGCGACTAATGAAGTGGGGCACAACGGGTCATGACGCAAACACATACGCCAGAACCTCCCATCGCCAATGATGGTCGAATGACGGCAGTGGGGTGGGGCGCGATCGCGCTCTTCATCGCAGGTGCTTTTCTGGGCATTTTTGTTATCGCCGGGGCGTCCAGTGGCCCGATGATGCTGCATGGCGGTCTCATCACACTGTTCTGCCTGTTGGCGGTCATGTGGATCGGCGACCGGCACTTTGATTTTCTGCAGCGTGGGCCGACCGCCCGGGCGCCCGACGGCGTGCAGTACAATGATGCTGTCATTCGCTGGGGTGTCATTGCCTCCACCTTCTGGGGTGTGGTCGGCTTTGTTGTCGGTCTCGTCATTGCCGTGCAGCTGGCTTATCCGGATTTGCTGACCGGTATTGCGGAGCTCAACTTTGGACGCCTGCGGCCGGTGCATACATCGGCTGTGATTTTTGCGTTTGGCGGCAACATCCTCATCGCGACGTCGTTTTATGTGGTGCAGCGCACCTGCAAGGCGCGGCTGGCGGGCGACATTGCGCCGTGGTTCGTGTTCTGGGGCTATCAGCTGTTCATTCTGCTGGCGGCGACGGGCTATGTGTTCGGCGTTACGCAGTCAAAAGAATATGCAGAGCCTGAATGGTACATCGACCTGTGGCTCACCGTTGTGTGGGTCGTGTATCTGCTGGTGTTCCTCGGCACCCTGTGGCGCCGCCGTGAGCCGCATATCTATGTGGCCAACTGGTTTTACCTGGCTTTCATCGTCACCATTGCGATGCTGCACATCGTCAACAACCTGGCGGTGCCGGTCTCCTTCACGGGCGACAAATCCTACATCCTGATGTCCGGCGTTCAGGACGCCATGACCCAGTGGTGGTACGGCCATAACGCGGTGGGCTTCTTCCTGACTGCCGGCTTCCTGGGGCTGATGTACTACTTCATTCCCAAGCGCGCCGAGCGGCCGGTCTATTCCTACCGCCTGTCGATCATCCACTTCTGGGCGCTGATCTTCCTCTACATCTGGGCGGGTCCGCATCACTTGCACTTCACAGCGCTGCCCGATTGGGCACAGACCCTGGGGGCGACGTTCTCGATCATGCTGTGGATGCCCTCATGGGGTGGCATGATCAACGGGCTGATGACCCTTGCGGGCGCCTGGGACCGGCTGAGAACCGACCCTGTCATCCGGATGCTGGTGGTGTCTGTCGCCTTTTACGGCATGAGCACCTTTGAAGGTCCGCTGATGAGCATCAAGGCTGTGAACGGCCTGTCGCACTACACGGACTGGACCATCGGTCACGTGCATTCCGGTGCGCTGGGTTGGGTCGGCTTTGTGAGCTTCGGGGCGCTTTACTGTCTCACCCCGTGGGTGTGGCGCCGTCAGCGGCTTTACTCGCTGGCGCTGGTGGAGTGGCACTTCTGGGTCGCGACGCTGGGTATCGTGCTCTACATCACCTCCATGTGGGTCTCCGGCATTCTGCAGGGGCTTATGTGGCGGGCCTATGATGAGCTGGGCTTCCTTGAGTACTCCTTCGTTGAGACCGTGGAAGCGATGCATCCGTTCTATGTGATCCGAGCCCTGGGCGGCGCACTGTTCGTCGTCGGTTCGCTGATCATGGCTTACAATCTGTACAAAACCGCCAAGGGTGAAATCCGCGCAAGCGAACCCCTTGATGCAACAGCCGGCCGCGCCCCACAGGGCGAGCTGGTTGCGGCACCGGCACAATAGGGAGGGCGAGAAACATGTCCTTGTTCAGTCACGCGACCCTTGAACGCAACTCCCTGATCCTGACGGTCGCCATTCTGGTGGTGGTCTCGATCGGCGGCATCGTGCAGATCGCACCGTTGTTCTTCCTCTCCTCAACCATTGAGGAAGTGGAGGGCATGCGGCCTTACTCACCGCTGGAGCTTGCAGGACGCAACATCTACATCCGTGAGGGTTGCTACAACTGTCACAGCCAGATGATCCGCTCGCTGCGCGATGAAGTGGAGCGCTATGGCCACTACTCGCTGGCGGCGGAAAGCATGTACGACCACCCGTTCCAGTGGGGGTCCAAACGGACCGGGCCGGACCTGGCTCGGCTTGGCGGCAAGTACTCGGATGACTGGCACGTGCTGCACATGGCGGACCCGCGTGCGGTGGTGCCTGAGAGCATCATGCCGAACTATCCGTTCCTGGCGACAACACCGCTCAACTACAAGGGCTTTAAGGACCATCTCAAGACCAACCAGATGATTGGTGTGCCGTATACGGACGAGATGGTTGAAAACGCCGAGTCTGACATCAAGGCGCAGGTGGACCCGTTCGGGGATGACTACGACGCGCTGCTGGCGCGCTATCCCAAGGCGCAGATCCGCGACTTTGACGGCAACCCGGACATGATCTCCGAACTCGATGCCTTGATCGCCTACATGCAGATGCTTGGCACCCTTGTCGACTTCTCAGCCTATCAGGCTGAGGGCGAGAACATGCGCTAGGAGCTGACACCATGGGATATGACGAAATCAGAGGTATCGGAGGGGCCATTGGCCTGGTGATGCTGTTTGTCGGCTTCATCGGCGTCATCACTTACGCGCTTTGGCCCGGCAACAAGCAGCGCTTCGACCATGCGGCCATGGCGCCGCTCGACGATGACGATGTGCCAGCTACCAATTCGGCAAACGGGGGTCAGTCCAAATGAGTGACAACAGTGAGAACAAGAACTCGGATGACGGCCGCTTTGTAGATGACTACACGGGTGTCGAAACCACGGACCATGAGTGGGATGGCATCCGGGAGCTGGACAACCCGCTGCCCAAGTGGTGGCTCTACAGTTTCTATGCCTGCATCCTGTGGGCGGTCGCCTACTGGGTGCTCTACCCGGCATGGCCGCTTGCCTCCAGCTACACGCAGGGCATTCTGGGCTATTCCCAGCGCGCGCTTGTGACGGAGCAGGTGGAACAGTCACAAGCTGCCTTGCGGGTCTTTGACGATCAAATTCTAGCCGGTGAGCTGAGCGACGTGCCGGGCAATCCGGAGCTTCATTCCGTGGCGCTGGCCGGTGGTGAGAGTGCCTTTGGCGACAATTGCGCTGCCTGCCACGGGCGTGGTGCGCAGGGTTTCAAGGGCTACCCCAACCTCAATGATGATGCATGGTTGTGGGGCGGTACGCTTGAAGACATCCGCGTGACCTTGCGCCACGGCATTCGCTGGGAAGCGGATGACAACACCCGCCTCAATGACATGCCGAAGTTCCTGGATGACGGCATCTTCACCCAGGCTGAAGTCAGCGACACGACCCAGTATGTGCTGCAGCTGTCCGGCAGGGACGTTGATGCAGAGGCGGCTCTGCGCGGCCAGGAACTGTTCGAGGCCCAGTGTGTGACATGTCATATGGAAGGCGGCGTGGGAAACCAGGAACTGGGTTCGCCCAACCTGACAGACGCGATCTGGCTTTATGGCGGTGACGAGGAAAGCATCTATGCGTCAATTGCCCACAGCCGGCGCGGCGTCATGCCCGCTTGGCAGGGGCGGCTGGACGAGGCCACCATTGCGAAGCTGGCGCTTTATGTTCACTCGCTTGGTGGCGGTGAATAGAGCGTTGCATTTGGACTGTCTGTAGGCGGATGACCGGGTGGGGAGGCCCGGCACATGTGCCCCTATGGATGACGGACGATCTTTGTCCCGGCTAGGAGGGGCGTGAATGTCAGCATCGAATGAACCAGGCGGCGGTCTTGCAACGCTTGCGCGCGAAGCTGCGGCAAATGTGACGGGCGTTTCGTCTGCGAAGGCACATGAAAACGTCGACCGGCATGATGTTGAGGCGGTGAACTCCGCAGCCTCCCGCTCCCTTTATGTCAGCCGTCAGGCCATTCACCCCAAGCTGGTGCATGGCACCTTTCGCAATATCAAATGGGTGATGATGACGATCACCCTTGGCATCTACTACATCCTGCCGTGGATTCGCTGGGACCGTGGTCCCAACGCGCCTGACCAGGCGGTGTTGCTGGATATGCCCGGGCGGCGGTTCTACTTCTTTTTCATCGAAATCTGGCCGCAGGAAATCTATTTCGTGACCGGCCTCTTGGTACTGGCCTCGCTGGCTCTGTTTTTGGCCACAGCGCTGTTTGGCCGGGTGTGGTGTGGCTATGCCTGCCCGCAGACCGTGTGGACTGATCTGTTCATCATGGTTGAGCGGATGATCGAGGGCGACCGAAACAAGCGGCTGAAGCTCGACAAGACCTCCATGTCGTTGAGCAAGTTTATCAAGAAAGTCTCCAAGCATTCCGTGTGGTTACTGATTGCGGTGGCGACGGGTGGAGCATGGGTTTTCTATTTTGCAGATGCTCCCACTCTGGCGCGTGACCTGCTGACGCTGGATGCGCCGATGGTGGCCTATCTGTTTATCGGTGTGTTTGCGTCGACGACGTATTTGCTGGGTGGTCTCGCGCGCGAGCAGGTGTGCACCTATATGTGCCCATGGCCGCGTATTCAGGGTGCGCTGGTGGATGACCAGTCCTTCCTTGTTAGCTATCGCGCTGACCGTGGCGACCCGCGTGGGGCGCACCGCAAGGGTGACACCTGGGAGGGCCGTGGTGACTGCATCGACTGCAAGCAGTGTGTTGTGGCGTGCCCCATGGGCATTGATATCCGCGATGGCGATCAGCTTGAGTGCATCCAGTGTGCGCTGTGCATTGATGCCTGCAACGACATCATGGACAAGATTGATCGCCCGCGCGGGCTGATCACCTATGACAATTTCGACAACATGGACCGACGGACCAAAGACCTGCCCATGCGGGTGCGTCTGCTGCGGCCGCGCACGCTGCTCTATGCGGCGCTGATTGTGGTTGTCGGGGCCATCATGCTGTCGGTGCTGATCACCCGGTCGCCGCTGGACGTCAATGTGCTCAAGGACCGCAATCCGCTGTTTGTCACCCTGTCTGATGGCTCTGTGCGCAACGGATATGAAGTGAAGATCCTCAACAAGGTGACGGAAGAGCGGGTGTTCACCGTGAGTGTCGAAGGGCTTGAGGACGTCCGGATTTCAACCCTCACCGATAGTGGCCTGGAGACGTTGCCGGTTGCCGTTCAGTCAGACCGGCTACGCAATGTGCGGCTGTTCCTGTCCCTGCCGAATGACGCTGTAGCGCTGCTTGAAGACGGCAAGGCTGACATTGCCTTTGTCATCACCGACACTGCCAGTGGGTTGCAGGTGAAGAACCCGACCACATTCCGTGGTCCTGAGGAGCGTTAGAGACATGTCCGAGGCAGCGACGATCAAAGACCGGAAATCAAAGCGCGGATGGACCGGGTATCACACGCTTGCAGCGCTTGTGGGGTTCTTCGGTGTCATCTTCGCCGTCAACGGCGTCATGACCTATATCGCGCTCTCGACCTTTTCCGGCATAGAAACCCAGAACGCCTATCAGACGGGGCGCGATTACAATGAGCGCCTGGAAGCCGCCGCCGAGCAGCGGGCGCTGGGGTGGCGGGTGTCGTTTGACGAAACTTTTGCGGCGACGCCTGAGGGTGCAGACGCGACCGTGGCCGTCCAGGTGCTGAACGCAGAAGGTGCAGCGCTGACCGGCCTTGCAGGGGACCTGACATTCTGGCGCCCCGTGGTGCGCGGTGAGGATGTTGTGGCAACGCTGACTGAAACCGCGCCGGGTATCTACAGCGCACAGGCATCGTTGCCTGCGCGCGGTCACTGGGAAATGCGGTTGCTGCTCGAGCGCGAAGAGGCAGCGCCTTACTATCTTGAAAAACGCATCTGGGCTGGAGGCCGCGACAGCGATGGCTGATGCCTCGATCTCCAGTGGCGCTGATATTGGTCAGGATATTCCTGACATTCCTGATACCTATGTGCGGGCGCTGGATGATGGCAGTTCTGTCGTCAATTTCGTTGTGGACGGCGTTCACTGTGGTGGCTGCGTCAAGCGCGTGGAGCGGGCGGTCAACGGGCTTGAAGGTGTTGCCAACGGGCGGCTCAACCTGTCCACCAAACGGCTGACGGTGGTGTTCGAGCAGGCGATGGTGCGCCCGCGCGAGATTGTGTCCGCCATTGTTGGCGCAGGCTATGGCGCGCGGCCTTATGATCCCAAGACCCTGGAAACCCAGCAGGCGCGCGATGAAAAGGAACTCATCACCTGTGTGGGTGTGGCCGGGTTTGCGGCAGCCAATGTGATGTTACTGTCTGTTTCCGTGTGGGCCGGGCATTCCGGCGGGATGGAAGCGGCCACGCGGGACATGTTCCACTGGATATCAGGGCTGATTGCCATGCCGGCCATTGCCTATGCGGGGCGGCCGTTCTTCCGCTCTGCTGTCAGTGCATTGCGGGTTGGTGCCATGAACATGGATGTACCGATTTCGCTGGCTGTGTTGCTGGCGGCGGGTATGAGCCTGGCTGAGACCATTGCCGGGGCAAAGCACGTCTATTTTGATGCCTCGATCATGTTGCTGTTCTTCCTGCTGATCGGGCGCACGCTGGACATGAAGATGCGCGGTCGTGCGGCGCTGGCTGCACAAAACCTTCTGGCGCTGCGGGCGGATGCAGCGACTGTCATAGATGACGATGGCGTGGCGCGGGCGATGCCGGTGGAAGCCTTGAAGCCGGGCATGGTTGTGGCCGTTGCGACAGGCCAGCGCATTGCCGCTGACGGGGTTGTGGAAGAAGGCCGGTCTGATCTGGACACGAGCCTCATCACCGGGGAAACGGCACCGGTAGCTGTGGCACCGGGGGCAGATGTATTTGCCGGGACGTTGAACATGTCCGGGCCGTTGCGCGTGCGCGTGACCAAGGGCGATGAAGCGACGCTGCTGAGCGAGATCGTTCGGCTGATGGAAGCAGCCGAGCAGGGGCGCGACACCTTTGTGCGGATTGCTGACAGGGCGGCGCGGGTGTATGCGCCTGCTGTCCACATTCTTGCGGCGGCGACCTTCATTGGCTGGATGCTGCTGGGGGGTCTGGCCTGGGACGGTTCGCTCAAGATTGCCATCGCGGTGCTGATCATCACGTGCCCCTGTGCGCTGGGGCTTGCGGTGCCGGTGGTGCATGTGGTGGCAAGCGGGCGCTTGTTGTCGCGGGGTGTCTTGCTCAAGTCTTCGGATGCCCTGGAGCGGCTGGCGGAGGTGGACACACTCGTTTTCGACAAGACCGGCACGCTGACCCACGGGCGCCTTGCGCTGGATGATGCGGATGTTGACCGAACGGCGCTTGAACGCGCTGCAACACTTGCCCGGGCGAGCACGCATCCCCTAAGTCGCGCGCTTGCGCAGGCGGCGGGGGTCGGCCCCCAAGGTGATGACGTGAGTGAACATCCCGGTCAGGGGCTTATGGGAACTGTTGACGGGCAGGCGGCACGCCTTGGCAGTGCGGCATTCGTTGGGGGTATCGATGCAACTGAGAATGACGCGACCGGACCTGAGATCTGGTTCCGCTGCGGGGATGCCGCACCGGTGCGGTTTGGTTTTCTGGATGGGTTGCGTGAGGACGCATCAGCGGTGATTGAGTGGGCTGCTGATCGCGGCATGAAGATTGTGCTTTTGTCCGGTGACCGTCCGGCGACGGTGGAGGCCGTGGCGCGAGAGGCTGGCGTTTCTAACTTTGCCGGTGGCCTGCTGCCACAGGACAAGATCGCCCGGCTTGAAGAGCTGGCGGGCCAGGGCGCGAAGGTGCTGATGGTGGGCGATGGTCTCAATGATGCACCGGCACTTGCGGCGGCCCATGTGTCCATGTCGCCTGCGTCCGGGGCGGATGTCTCCCAGGCGGCGGCGGATCTGGTGTTCCAGGGGCAGGAACTGGCGCCTGTCACCGTGGCGCTTGATGTGGCCCGGGGCAGTCAGCGGCTGGTGCTGGAGAATTTCGGGCTGTCGCTCGCATATAATGTGGTGGCGGTGCCGATTGCCGTGGCGGGTTATGTGACGCCGCTGATTGCGGCCATCGCCATGTCATCGTCGTCCATTCTGGTCACGGCCAACGCCATTCGGCTACGGTGGGGCAAGATGGGGCTGCCTGAAACCGTAAAAGAGGATGCGCACTGATGGACGTACTGGCGATGCTCATCCCGGCTGCGTTGTTCCTGGGATTGCTTGGGCTTGCTGCATTCTTGTGGGCACTCAAGAGCGGCCAGTTTGATGATCTTGATGGCGCGGCGGAGCGCATCCTGTTTGATGATGACGACGACTTTCCACCCAGCGATGGGCCACCCAGCGATGAGCCAACCCGCAACAAGCTGTGAGGTCTGCTAGCGGGGGTCCGGGCGCTGCATCCTGTCTGCGAGATCAAGAAACCTTGCGCATAGCGCCAGAAACAGGAACAGGGCACATAGCAACTTGGCGCTTTCCTCCGGCACGTCCTTCCATGCCAGTTCGCTGGGCAGCAGAGAATCCAGGCCCGTGTGAATGGCGTAGAACGCAAAGGCTGTGGCGAACAGCAGGGCGAAGGTCCGGCTTTTGAGGATTTCGCGGACGGCCAGCGCCGCGATGGCGAGCGCTGCAATTCCGTAGCTGATCACGATCAGATCGTTCCAGTTCCTGAAAGTCTCTGACGGTCCAAGTGCGGAGGTCTCCAGCACATTACCGCCGCGCTCATGCAGCATCAGCTGCTCGTCGATGGCGAGGAAGGCAAAGGCGGCGGCGAGCAGGAGCCAGAACCAGGCGCCTACCTTCCAGTCGTCCATACGCAGGTAAAAGACCGCCAGCGCCAGAGCGCTCGACATGGCCATGAAGACCGTCGACAGGGCAGTGACGGCGCCGGATTCGCCAAAGTGAAACATCGGCTCATCGGCGGGGGCTGCCACGATGGACAGGGCAATCCAGCCCAGTACACCAAGGGCGACGAAGCTCGCAAAAAAGTAAGGCGATACCGGCGTTTGCATCTTCCCATTTCTTTCGCGCATGGGGGTGTAGTCCCCGGGCGCAGACGGGAATGCTAGGCGCATTTGCTGAACGCTGTGTTAGCGCTGGGAACGCCCTGCTACGCCGTTTCGGGCGCAATCACCTCTTTGTAGGCGTGCCATGTGGCGTGACCGACAAGGGGGAAGGTGACAACGAGGCCCACAAACAGGGTGGCGATCCCAAAGGTCGTGAGCACCAGAATGAGCCAGGCCCAGAGCAGCATGGGCCCAAGATTATCTTTCACGGCTTTGACGCTGGTGATGATGGCGGTCACCGCATCAATGTCGCGTTCCAGCAGCATGGGAACGGACACAACGGCAGTGGCGAACACGACGGTTGCGATGGCACCACCGACGAGCGTGCCGACCACCAGCAGGGCCAGTCCGCGCGGCTCAAGAATGAGCGCGGGGAAGAACTGTTCAAATGGCGGGATCGATTCAACGCCAAAGAAGATGGCGAACAACAGCGTGGCGATGCGGATCCAGGCAAGCAGCATCAAGGACAAGAGCACGCCGATGAAGGCGAGCTGGACGGGGGCTGCGGTCGACACAAAGGCGACGTCCTTGCGGGTGACGCTCTCGCCCTTTGCGAGCTTGCGTGACATCTCATAAAGACCAACGGCAAGGAGTGGGCCGACGAGCATGAAGCCAGCAGCGAGCACCAGCACCAGCGAGAACAGTTCCAGATAGATGAGCAGGGCGGTGAGACCGGCGGAGGTGCCGACGGCGACAAGGCCGTATCCCAGACTGAGGCCGGGACGCATCCACATGTCGCGCCAGCCGGCGGCCAGCCAGCGCCAGGGAGCGTCCATGGCAATGCTTTGAACCACCGGCGGGGCTTTTGGCGGTGGCATCGAGTGGTCGATGGCGTCCGGATTTGTGTCCTGTGAGCTCATGGTCTGTCCTCCCGGTATTTCCCCATGATCCGCATTATGCGCGATGTGACCAGCAAGTGAATTGATACGGCGCAATTATGTGAGCGAAACAGAGGCCAATAAGTACCGAAAAACCGGAACTTTTGACGGGTTAGGGCGTTTTGTTCGTTCATCTCCCAAAGCAGGGGGGGCGGGTCGCAGAATGGCCCATGTCTCTCTATATTGCCCAAACATGCGAATTATCAGCCAGATCGGGAGCCGTGTGACGCGCTCAGGACCTTTTTACCTGTTTGCAGCGCTGCTGCTGCCCGTGCTGGGCGCCTTGGTGCCAGCGGGTGCTCAAGCCGCTCAAGCCACGCCGGGCCTTGTGGCGGAGCGCGGCTATGTGGTGCGGTTTGAGGGCGTCAGCGGTGATCTGCTGGGTCGGTTGGAAGGCGTGTCGCAGCTGGTTCAGCGCCGGGATACGCCCCCGCCCAGCCTTGGCGGGCTTCGGCGCCGGGCCCAATCAGACATCAACCGCATGACTCGGGTCCTGCAGTCGCGCGGCTATTTTGAAGGAAGTGCGGCCTACCAGATCGATATTCGCGGCGACGCAGCACTTCAGCCGGTCGAAACGGCGTCTTCGCAGCTGGACCAGGTGCCGGACCTGGACGGTCAGCGGGATGCCCCGACGGGACCGATGGGTGTTGTGGTGTCCATTGCGCCGGGCCCCCAGTTCATGATGGGGGCGAGCCGGATTGAGTATCGCGATACCGATGCCGCCACCCAGGACCTGCCTGCCACCCTTGGCACGTTTGATGTGGAGGCGGGAAAGCCTGCCATTGCATCCACCATTCTGAGTGCGGAAAAAAAGCTGGTCGCTGTTCTGCAGCAGTCCGGTTTTCCCTTTGCCAAGACCGCAGGCCGCAAGGCGCTGGCGAATGTGGAGACGGACACGCTGGACGTCACCACCCATGTGCAGCTTGGCGACAGGGCAACCTTCGGGGTGCTGACGGTTGAAGGACTTGAGCGCGTCGAGCAGCGCTACATCGATGAGCGGGTGACCTTCAAGACCGGCGAAGAATACGACACCAAGAAGCTGAGCGAGATGCGGGCCGCGCTGGTGCGCTCGGGGCTTTTTACCGGCGTGCGGTTTGAAACAGCCAAGCAGGTTGCCGCCGACGGCTCCCTGCCGGTGACGTTGAAGGTGACAGAGCGCGCTCGCCGCACGGTGGGCGTCGGCGCAAAATATTCCAGCACCGAAGGCTTTGGCATTGAGGCGCATTGGGAGAACCGCAATCTGCTGGGCGAAGGCCAGCAGCTGCGATTTGAACTGCGCCTGTCGGAAATTGAGCAGGAAGCTGAAGCCCGCTACCGGGTATCCGGCTTCCGACTGCCGCAGCAGACCCTTGAGCTGGGCGCGTTGGCGGGGCGGGAATCCACCGACGTCTATGATCGTCTCGGCGGCATGGTCTCTGCCGCCATCGAGCGCCCCCTGGGTGAGCGGTGGACGGGGCGGGCCGGCGTGGTGCTGGATGTTGCGGAAATTGATGAAGTCGGCGAGCCGACCGAAACCTCCATGCTGGTGGGCGTGCCGCTGAAGGCGAGCTATGACGGCGCCAACAGTGCGCTGGACCCGACCAGCGGGTATCGCCTGACGCTGGGGGCCACACCTTATGTGGGCCAGTTCGATGATTTTCTGGCGTTCCACGTGGCCGACGCAGAGGCGCGCACTTACCTGCCATTAAACAGCTCCAAGAGCCTGGTCTTTGCCACCCGCGGTCGGCTTGGGTCCATCGTGGGTGCACGTACCGGGGCACTGCCGGCTGACAAACGCTTCTTTGCCGGTGGGGCAGGATCCATACGCGGGTTTGAATTTCAGGAAATTGCACCGCTGGGCAGCGACGGCACCCAGGAAGGTGGCCGCAGCGTGATCGAGTTTTCCAACGAGTTGCGCTGGCGCTTCTGGGATGACTACGGGATTGTGCCGTTTGTTGACGGGGGCACCGTGTCTGACGCTCCCGTCCCGGACTTCAAGGATGAGTTTGCCTGGGCGGCCGGGCTGGGCTTTCGCTACTACACGTCCTTTGGGCCGCTGGGTGTCGACCTTGCCTACCCCATCACCACGCCCTCTGACGAAGAAGCCAGTCTCAAGTTTTACGTGACGTTGGGTCAGTCTTTTTGATGCCGTCCTTTCTTGATGATGTGGACTGGGTGCGGGTGCGCGCTTTGGGGGCGAAGCTGCTGCGCTTCGGGCTCATCGGCGCGGGGTCGCTTGTGGCACTGGCTGTCGTCGTGGCGCTGGTGGCGTTCGTCGTGCTGCAGATCACGCCGGTTCGCGAAGCCATCGGCGCGCGGGTGATAGCGCTGCTTGGCGAAGGTGACGGGCTGACCATCGAGATTGACGGGTATGACGGCATCTGGCCGGTGCAGCTTGGTATTGAAAAGCTGGCCGTGCGCGATGGCGGCCTGCTGGTTTTAGAAGCCCATGATGTGGACGTGTCCTGGTCCCCATGGGCGCTGCTGAGCGGCACGGCACATGTGCGCAATTTTCAGGTGGCCCGCATTGATGTGCTCGCCCTGCCACAAGGCGAGGATGAAACGGATGAGCCGCCGGGGCCGTTGATCCCAAGCCTGCCGGTGGATGTGCAGATCGATGCGATTGATGTGCCCGAGCTGACGCTGGCGGCAGGCATCGCCGGGGATGAACCTGTCGCCTTGATGATGCGCGGTCATCTGGTGTTGGCGGACGGCAATGCGCAGACGGACCTCAAGGTGATGCGCACCGACGGCGGCAATTTTGATCTGGCGGTCACCGCCGACATTGCACCGGCAGCACAGCGCTTTGATCTTGATCTGACGCTGACGGATGGCGCTGCTGGCGCTCCCGGCCTGATTGCCTCCATCACGGACAATGATGATCTCGCCCAGGTGACCGCCCGGGCGACCGCGTCGGGGCCGGTTGAGGCCTGGGATGGACGCCTTGCAGCACAGGTGGGACGCATGGGTACGCTCGACCTGACCGTGCTTGGAGACAGACGTCCCGGCGAGGCGGTGGATGTTGCGTTGTCCTTCACCCCCGGCTCAGCGTTGCAGGACCTGCCGCCTAAGCTTGAGGTCACGGCTGCGGTGACCGGGGATGAAGACGACGTCTATGCCACTGACAATCTGCGTGTTGTGGCTGGCGACGCCAGCTTTGCCGGGAAGGCGACGTTGACCGATCCGCTGGATGCGCCGCGGCTCACTCTGGCAGGTGATGCGGTCAATATTTCGGCGCTCGCCGGTGTGCAGCTTCCCGACATCATCCGTGTGGTTGGGGATGCGGCAGCGGATGCGAGCATGACGCAGATAGACATTGCGGCCCTCACGGTGGAGGCGGACGGGCTTGCGGCGTCCTTTGAGGGTCAGCTTGACCTGGATGCGGGGCGTGCGTCCGGTCTGGCGCGCCTCACGACGCAGGACATTGCCCCGTGGGCCGCGCTTGGGGATGTGGATGCTGCAGGGGCGCTGACGGCGCGCGCCGACATAGACACATTCTGGTTCGACGGGCGCATGGACGGCGATCTGACCGCCGAGTTCATGCCCGTTCGATTGCCTGTCGATGGTCTGGTTCAGGCCATTGGGGCGTCGTTGATTGTTGATGGCCGGTTTGCTGCCGCCTCGCCGGGCGACGGCACGCGCATTGACGCGCTGTCACTTGCGCCAGCCTCTGGCCTGTTTGCCCTCGATGTGCGGGGGACAGCTTCGGCTGACCGACTTGGTCTGGAAACGAATTTCTCCACGCAGGACCTGTCGCGTTTTTCCAAACTCGCGGACACGCCACTTGCAGGCGCAGCGAGTTTATCCGCCACGCTTGCTGGCCCGACGGACCAACTGTCCATGGATGTTGCGCTTGAGCTGCGTGAGGCACAGGTGTCGGGTGTTGCGGCAGATGGCGTGGGGCAGGCTGACTTGCTCGTCTCGTCACTTCCACAGGGCACTACGACCGTCACCGGCCCGGTGACGTTTGAGGGCAAGCTCGCCGGGTCCAACGCCAGTGTGGCTGCAACGCTGGCGTCGGTGGATGGTGCCACGGTTATTGAGGACATCACTGCGGCGTTGCTGGGCATGACTGTGACGGGTACAGCGTCTCTTCAGGCGGGCGGCGAGATTACGGCTGATCTTGACGGCGCGATAAAATCTCTTGGGCCCTTGGGGCGCGTGGCTGGAACGCCGCTTGGTGGGTCAGGAACTTTCACACTGAACAGCACGCCGGGTGATCGGGGAAACCAGATGTCAGCGGTCGTGACCCTGCGGCAAGTGAATGCCGCAGGTGTTGAAGCGCAATTGCTGCGCCTGAGGGCCGCGCTGGCGCCGGAAGGAGGTGTGTCCGCCAAAGTGACCCTTCAACGTCTTGCGGCCGGCAATCTATCGGCGGCCAGCGGTGTGGTGGATGTGTCCGGCAGGGTCGATCGGCTTGGTGTTGCGGCCACGCTGGATGGCATTTCGACTTTTGATGATCAAAAGGGCATCGGCACGCTGACGGCAGAGGCGGTGTATGACGGCACCCAGCCCGCGGTCACGCTGTCCTCCCTCAAAGGCATTGTTGCGCGGACGCCTGTTGCGCTGGAGGCGCCAGTAAATGTGCCATTGAACGGTCAGTTGCGGGTAGAAGATCTGGCACTGGCGCTGGGCAATGGTCGTGTGGCTGTGGATGTGATGCAACGCCCAGGCGCGTTGTCAGCCACAGCACGGGCGCAAAACGTGCCCCTTGGTCTGTTGATTGCGCTCACGGGACAGACCACGGAAGCGGGTGGCACGCTCAGCGGTGATGTGACGATTGCCGGCCAGGGGCGCACCGGTAATGGCAAGGCAGATATCACGATTGCACCGGTGACGCTGTCGTCCTTGGTGGGAGCGGATGTGTCGGAGATTCCCGAGTTCACACTGAACGCAGACTGGGATGGGCGTTTGGCCACAGCGCGGCTCACTGCTGATATGCCGGGTACGGAAGATCTGATTGCAACAGCATCGCTGCCGGTGACGGCACGCGGCGGCACGCCCTATGTCGCTCCCAAGGCGCAGCTTGAGGCGCGGTTGAACGGCACGCTGGATGTTGGGGCCGTCTGGCCGTTGATGCCGGTGGATGGCCACTTGATGGCAGGCTTGCTGAAACTGGACATGACGGCACAGGGACCGTTTGCCGACATGGACATCACCGGGACCGCGCGCATGGAGGGCGGTCTGTATGAAGGGTTTGAGACCGGAGTCGTGCTTTCGCCTTTGAATGTCTCCCTTGAGACGCAAGGGGGCGAAGCGGATGTGACTGTTTTCGCGCGCGACGGGTCGACGGGTACCCTGGCTGGAGAGGGGTCCTTCGACCTGCGGGACACAGCAACGGACCGTCTGCGGGTTGATCTGGATATGACATCCTTCCGGGCGCTGGGGCGAGATGACCTGACGGCTCTGGCGAGCGGCGATATCAAGGTTCGCTGGGCACGCGGGGTGGAGGGTGCTGTGGAGCCGCTGACAATCGGCGGCGATGTCACCGTAGAACGGCTTGAGGCGCGTATTCCTGACCAGCTGGCGTCAGATGTGGAAACCATTGATGTCACCCGCGTTTCGGCGGATGGCGAGCCCATTGATCCTGAGGTTGACCAGAACGCCTCCAACGACGATGCGCCGATTGAGCTGGCCTTGAATGTGGCTGTGCCCAATTCCGCGTTCGTGCGCGGGCGCGGGCTTGAATCTGAATGGTCCGGCAGGCTTGCGGTTGCGGGTGCTGTGACGGCACCGGAGTTACGCGGTGGGTTTCAGGTCGAGCGGGGCACGTTTGATTTTCTCGGCCAGACGTTTGATCTGTCCGGCGGACGCATCGAGTTCACAGGGGGGCGGGACATTGACCCCTATCTTGATGTGAAGGCGGTTTATGAGGATGACGGCTTCACGGCCATTGTGTCGCTTACCGGGCTGTCGTCGGACCCCACGCTTGTTGTGACATCCGAGCCGCTGCTGCCACAGGAAGAAATTCTGGCGCGGATTCTGTTTGGCACCAGCACCGGGCAGTTGTCAGCGATCCAGGCCGTGCAGCTGGCCAATGCTGCGGCCACCCTGTCAGGTGCATCGAGCGGAAGCGGTGTGCTGGAAACCATGCGGCGCGCCCTGGGCGTGGATGTTCTGTCCGTGGGCGATGACGGTGTTGAGGTGGGGTCCTATGTGCGCGACGGCGTGTATGTGGGTGTGAGCCAGGGACTTGAAGCCGGGTCGGGCGAGGTGAGTGTCGAGGTTGAACTCACCGACGAAGTTTCCATTGAAAGTGGTGTCGGCACGACCGGGGATACCGGTGTCGGGGTGACCTGGGAACGGGACTATTAGGCGGTTTTCCAGGCGGATTTCTGCCGGGTTGGCTCCATTATCGCCGAGTTAAGGTCTGCGCTTTTAGACTTGCCCGCTAGAGACGGATACCAATCCGCATTTGACCGGGTGCCTGCATGACTACGACTCCAGATGGCCAGCCTGTACCGGCTGAAGATGATCTTGAGCTTGATGACGAGCTGATGGCAGCCATTGCCGCGGCAGAAGCCGCTGTTGGCGACATGGCGAGCGACTATCCTGAAATGCTGCTGCAGGACATTGGCCTGCTGACGGGCGCCATTGCGCGGCTCGACCTGCATGCTCCGGGTACAGATGAGCACGCGACGGCGTGCATAGACTGTTTCGGCGTGCTGCATGACATCAAGGGGCAGGCGGCCTCGTTTGGATATGAACTAGCCACAGCCCTGTGCGACCCGCTGTGTGAGTGCGTGCGCGGACAGCACAGCGCCAGCATGCAGCTGATCGATCAGCTCAAACAGGCCGTTGATATTCTCAGTCGTATGGCAGCAGAGGGCGTCAGTGCGGACACCGACAATGCAGCGCTGGCGCTGATCCGCCAATTGCCGGACGCCTAGTCCCCGACCGATCTAACTCTATTCAGCCGCTTCGACCGATGCTTCCTGCGCTGCGGCAGGTGAAGTCGCGGGTGACGTGGAGGGCGATGTCGAGGCCGGTGCACTTGCGCTGCGATTGACCTGCGCCTTGAGGAAGGTGCCGATACCTTCAATGGCGCGTTTGGATTCAGGCACCTGCGGAAACGCCTGGAACACATGCGGCATGCCGGGCCAGATCTCCAGGCTGGATTCCACACCATGAGCCTGCGCGCGGCTTACCAGACGGCGTGAATCATCCAGCAGAATTTCGTTTTCTCCCACCTGCACATAAAGCGGCGGCAGGCCTGTAAGGTCTGCATAGATCGACGATGCAATCGGGTGGGTTGGCGATGTGTCCTGCATGTAATGCCGGACCGCCAGGGAAGCTGAATCAAGCCGCAGCATCGGGTCCCGGCGGGCGTGGGTCAGCATGGTCCAGCCGGTCAGCGCCAGATCTGTCCATGGGGACAGCAGCGCTGCTGCGGCGGGCATGGGCATGTTCTCTTCGCGCAATGTCAAAAGCAGCGACATGGTCAGGCCCCCGCCCGCACTGTCACCGGCGACGACGATGTCTTCCGGCTTGTGGCCGGCGGCGAGCAGCCAGCGATAGGCGGCTTCGGCATCTTCCACAGCTGCCGGGAACGGATGCTCCGGGGCCAGACGATAATCAATCAGCAAGGCCTTGAGGCCTGCTTCGCGGCAGATGCGCGCAACCATCAGGCGATGGGTTGCCGGACTGCAGACGATGTATCCGCCGCCATGCAGGTAGAGAAGAACTTTTCCCGAGCCAGGATTGCTATCAGGCGTTGCGGATATTTCCGGGTCGGACTGGACGAGGTTGCCGGGCATGTTTTCGAGGGCGCTCAAATCCTGCGGCGCATCCTCGGGGACTTCCACCCACTCCCCCGGCACGCCATTGGCGGATACCGGGGTGACTTTGATCCAGTCCTGATTTTTGGAGAATCGGGCCGCCATGCGGTCCACGCGCGCGCGGGCATCCGCCGGGTTGGCGTGCGGGTTGATCTTCCGCTTCACGGCGGCGCGAAGAAACAGGCTGGTGAGTTTGCTTTGCCAGCTGGCCATGGGATGTCCTTGGGCGGTTGCGGTTTGGGACGTCGCTGTTCGGTGGTGCAAATCTGTGTCGCAAATTTGTCGTGAGAGTTTTGCGCTCACGGTCGGCGGAGTCCAGCCCGAATGCTGCGGTGCGACATATATGGCCGTTTCGGGTCGCTATATGCGTCTTTTCAAAACATAAGGGCGCAATCTTCCGCACTGCAAAACAGGGGAAGACTGCGCCCGCAGATTGGCGATGCCTGTTAGGCGGCCTGTGAGCCCTCAATGGTCTTTTGACCATCAGAATTGGCGGCCTGAATGGAAATCGTCCGCGGCTTCAGGGCCTCGGGGATTTCCCGGCGGGTATCCACATGAAGAAGCCCGTTTTCAAGCTTGGCGCCTGTCACCTGCACATGGTCTGCAAGCTGGAAGCGACGCTCGAAATTGCGGGCCGCGATGCCGCGATGCAGATAGGTGCGATCGTCGGATTCCTCAGACTTTTTGCCGGAAATCGTGAGGGTCTGGTCCTTCACTTCGATTTCAAGCTCGTCTTCGGTAAAGCCTGCAACGGCCATGGTCACGCGGGTGTCGTTTTCATCGACCCGCTCCACGTTGAACGGTGGATAGGACGGGGCCTGGGCGTCGAGGCGGCTGGCGGAATCCAGCATTCCTGCAAGACGGTCAAAGCCGATGGCGCTGCGGTAAAGGGGTGAAAAATCATAAGCACGCATAAGACAAATCCTCCAAGGAGCGGTTTGCGTTTTCAAGCTGCTGTCTGCGCGTCGCTTCAAAAGAACCGCCCGAATGTGGCGCGGCTGGCGAAGGAGACATGCAGCGTGGACCCGACATCGGCGTCCACCCTGCTTATTTGGGAAGCGCAAATTGGCTCGTCAAGAGGTTGAAACTGGCTCTTTTGCGGGTTTTTTGGCCTGGCGCTGCCACAGGATGCCCAGGGCGGTGGCCAGAGCGGCTGCAACGGCGGCATGCATCCAGAGCGTTCCCCAGGGCGCGATGATGGCGGCCCCGGCGATGCCCAAAAGGATCCGAAGGGGGAGTGACAGCGGCTGGGCGAAGTAGCCGTGCAGGGCCGCAGCCAGGGCCGTGAAAGCAGGGATGGCCATGAGGGCTGTCACCAGTGGCTCCAGACCCGTGCCGGTAATCAGCGGCTGATACACGAAGAGGAGCGGCACCAGATACAGGCCCTTGGCAATTTTCCAGGCGGCAAAGCCCGTTTCCATGGGGCGGGTTCCGGCGATGGAGGCCGCCGCAAAGGCACACAGGGCCACCGGCGGTGTCACGTTTGAATCCTGGCTGAGCCAGAAGATCACCAGATGGGCTGCCAGCAGCATGGATGTCAGCAGGGCTGGTGCTATGAGGCCATCGGCAAGGCCGCTGCGGATGTCGGCAGGCAATGCTGCGAGAAGGGTCAGCGCGTCTGCCTCGCTCATGGCGGTGCCGATGCTTGTGACCAGTTCTGGTGCCACCAGCATGGCGTAGGCTGAGAGTTCCGGGGTTGAAGCGCCCTGCATCAGGGTGGTCACGAGTTCTGCTTCGACCATCAGGCCGTAGATTGCCGGTGCCGAAAGGGTGGCCAGCACGATGTAGCTGGCGGTTACCGGCAGACCCATACCCAGCACCAGAGAGGCCAGGGCGACCAGAATGATGGTCAGCAGCAGGCTGCCGCCTGCCCAGCTTGAAAGCATGAGGGAGAAGGTGTTGCCGACGCCGGTCATGCCCACAACGTTGACGATGAGGCCGACACAAATGAGCAGCATGGCGGTGGGCGCCATGGAGACAGCACCGTCGGAGGCGGCGCCGATGATGTCACGCAGGCGCATGGGATTGGGCGAGAGCCATGAGGCGGCAATGGTGACCACGATGGCAATGGCGGCGGAATAGACCGGTGTGAAACCTGCGATGAGCAATCCCGCGAGTGCCGCGATGGGCAGGAGGAAGTGCCAACCGGCTTGGATGACCGGCCAAAGCGGTTCTACGTCCGGGTCCGGCGTCAATCCTATGCGCGCTGCTTCGATGCGGACGAAAACGCCGACGGTGAAGAAATAGAGCAGCGCCGGCAGGACCGAGACCGCGATGATCTCGAGATAGGAAATCTGCGTGAACGACGCCATGACGAAAGCACCGGCACCCATGACGGGGGGCATCAACTGGCCGCCGGTAGACGCAGCTGCTTCAACGCCGCCTGCAAATTTTGGCGGGAAGCCTGCGCGCTTCATCAGGGGGATCGTGATGACACCCGTCGAGACTGTGTTGGCGACGGCGGAGCCTGTGATCGACCCCATGAGCCCTGATCCCAGAATGGCAACGATGCCGGGGCCGCCTGTCATGCGCCCGGCTGCAGCGCGCGCAAGGGCCAGGATGAAGTCGCCAGCGCCCGAGCGCACAAGGAACGCACCCAGCAGGATGAACATGAACACGAATGTCCACGAGATACGGGCGATGGGGCCGAACATCCCGTCAGTGCCAAAGTAGCTGCGGAACAAAAGTGTTTCCCAGGACAGCCCCGCAAACGAAAATGCGCCGGGCACCAATGGACCCCAGACGACCACATAGGTGAGGGCCAGTGCGGTGAGGACGGGAACGGTCCAGCCGGTCGTACGGCGTGCCAGCTCCAGAACGATCAGGATCGCGACGCTGGCAGCCACCCAGTCCGACGCAACGAGCTCGACGCCGCGCTCATACAATGCGTCTTCAGCAAAATACAGATAGACGGCGGCGGCCATGGCTGCTGTGGCTATGGTGCCGTCGATCGCGATCCGCAGCCATGGGGTTTTACTGGCTGGGAACAGCAGCACGCACAGGACGGCAAACAGACCAAAGTGAAATCCGGCAGCCTGCAACTCTGGCAGAGTTGCAAAGGCGTTTGCCCAGAGGTGGGCAACGGCAACTGTGACAGCAAAGGCGATGCCCAATCGGCCCAGTGGCCGCGGGCGCGGCATACCGCCTGTCGGTACGTCTGGTTGGGGTGGGGCGTCTGGAGATGACACGGGAAGTGGGACCGCGCTCTAGTTTGCGGGCTTGAGACGGTCAGGCACCGTCACGCCGGCTTCTTCGTAGTAGCGCACGGCACCGGGATGCAGAGCGACAGGCAGACCGGTGATGGCGCTTTCAAGGCTCATGTCCTTGGTGGCGGCGTGGATGCCGCCGAGGAAGGTCAGATTATCATACAGTGCCTTGGTAAGTGCATAGACATCGTCTTCGCTGACATCTGCATTGACGGCCAGGAAGTTGGGTTGCGCGATTGTCTGCGCAGCGTCTGTCTGGCCGGGATAGGTGTCAGCCGGTATCTCAAAGGCCGTCCACAGTTCAGTTTCGTCGCCTAGGGCGGCATTGATGGCTGCTGTGTCTTCCGCGTTGAAGCTCAACACCACAAGCTCGCCATTGGCCGCCGCAAAGGCGCGGGTGACGGCGCTTACGGGTGCCCCAGCCGGGGTGTTCATGCCCGCTGCCTTGCCGTCCTGCATGGCGTCGGCACTGGGGCCATACCCAAGGTTGATGACGTCGAAGTCCGTGCCTGGCTCAATGCCAAGGGCTGCAAGGATGTGTTTGGCTGATCCTTCCGAGCCTGAGTTGCGCTTGCCCATGGAGAAGGGTTCGCCCAGGCCTTTGAGGTCTGCGATCGTGCCGGTGTCAGCATCCGACTTGCGCAGCACGAAATGTTCGACGTTGCGCCAGAGCATAGAGATGGACCGGATGTTTTCCTGAGGTCCGTCATTGGCGAGCTGTCCTGTGCCGGTAGCCGCCCATGCGCCATAGAGACCCTGAAGAATTGCAAACTGGGCTTCGTCGTCGCGCAGCAATTTGATGTTCTCACCTGACCCTGCAGAACTGATGGCTGACAGCGAAAAGCCGTTTGCCGGTTCCAGCTTGATCTTGCTCAGGGTCGCGATCGCCACACCGACGGGATAGTAGGTGCCGCCGGTTGTTGCCGTCGCCAGAATGTACTGGCGGTTCTCAGCCTGTGCCGCCTGTCCCAGGACAAGGCTGCTTAGGAGAACAGCTGCGGCAGATGTGAGGCGGATGAAGCGGGCAAAGGTGGGCATGTGTCGGCTTCCGGAACTATGGCGATAGGTGGTGGCAAATGTAGCATGTCAATTCCTGCTGTCGTGCAGCTTTGCCACACGCCTCATTTTGGCCGTCATGGGCGCCGAAAAGACGCTGCGTTAACCTTGTAAGTTGTTCATCTAGCTTAGCTTTTGGTCATGTAGCTGACCAAAAGGTTAACGCTGCGTGCAGTTTGGGTTCAGGCCCAAAAACCGACACTCACGAGTGGGGACATGTATCCGGTGGTGCGGCATCACCAACAAGCCGGATGCAAGGCGGGGTCGAGCAGTTAAGCCGGTCCCGCGCCCGTTGAAACTTCTCGAGGAGTGCATCTATGAAACGGATACTCACTTACGCAGCAGGTGGACTGGTTGGAGCGATTGCTCTTGGCCTGGCCGCCATTGTGCCTGCCAACGCTGCATCATTGCCTGCAGGCAAAGCCCTGACGTCGACGATTGATGCAAATGGGGCTGTCACTCTTATTCACGACAGTCGTCATCATCATCACCGTGGCCAGAATCACCGGCGCGGCCAGAACTATTATGGCGGGTGGCGTCAGTCGAACTGGCATCGCCGTCATTACAATCAGAACCGCAACTACAATTACGGCCCGCGGTATCATCACCGGAACCACGGCAATGTGCGGCCGTTCAAGAATTTCATCCGCGCATTGACTGGTCACGGCTATCACAACTTCCGCCGGGCACAGTTTCATGGCCACGGTCGCAATTGGACACCTCACTATTTTGTGAGCGCCTATGACGGATATGGTCGTGGCGTGAACCTTCGTGTGTGTGCCTACACCGGCAATGTGCTGGGCTGGCGGTACCACTAGCTAAATGATGCGGGCCTCCGGCTTGCGATTTTTGGCTTGAATGCGGGCGTTTTCGGGTGAACCGGAAGCGCCCGTTTTCTTTTGTCGGTGCTGAGGGAGTGGGCGGGGTTTCTTCGCATCTATCAGCTTACTGATGACGTTGGTTGGGTGGGGTTCATGTTCCTGACCCGTTTCTTAACAGGTGTCCCAGAAGGGGTTCAGAGGGCCCCTGCCATTCTCCTCCTCAAGCAACGGGGACATCCCGCCTCACACACCTTCGGGGCGCTTCGTTGCTGAGACATCAGCCACCCACTGTCCCGGTGGCTCACATCAAGGCCCGCTTTGAGCACATCCGGGCACAACATGAGAGACGGAGAACACGTTATGAAAAAGCTTCTTATCCTTGCAGCAGTTGGTGGCACCCTGGCCGCCGCAGCACCAGCCCAGGCCGGTGGATTTTCATTCAGCATCAGTAATGGTCATGGCGGCGGCGTTACCTTCAGCAACGGCCAGGTCCAGCACTACAACAACAACTACAATCGCGGCGGCTACAATGACGGCTGGAACCGCACCGAGCATTACCATCAGGCCCGCAAGATGCAGCAGGGTTGGGGCAATGGCGGCAACCGCCACGGCGGCAAGAAGTTCAACTATATCCCCAAGACGGTTCAGCTGATCCAGAAGCGCACTGGCGGCAAAGTGACGGACATCGTGTTCCGCAACGGCGTCTACCACGTGAAGGGCTTTGGCCAGAACGGTCGCTACAGCCAGGCAAAGGCTGATCCGTACAATGGTCGTCTGTTTGATGTCCGCCGTGCGAACCCCAATGAAGTGCCGCATCACCGGGTTATCGGTGTGCGCAAGTTGCTGGCCGGTCTGCGTCACGAAGGTTTCAAGCGGTTTGACCGCGTTGACCTGAAGGGCAATGTCTACAAGGTGCGTGGCCTCAACAAGCGCGGCAAAGCCAAGCTGATCACGGTCAACAGCCGCAACGGTCACATCAAGAATGTGCGCAATGCACAGCGGTACAACCTGGCCAACAACGTCAAGCCACAGCGCAAGCCTTTCAAGCACTGGCGTTCAGGTCTGAAGCAGCACAACTACTCCAACTTCCACAATGCACGCTATGTGTCTGGTGGTAACGACTGGACCGATCACTACCAGGTCCGTGGCAAGCACAATAAGCGCAATGTTGATCTGCGGATCTGTGCCTACACAGGCAGCGTGCTTGGCTACCGCTACCTCTAAGCCGCACGGCTAACACACATGAAAACGCCCGGGTTCTGCCCGGGCGTTTTTGCGTCTGCGTCAGGCCATCGGTCTGAGATACGGACCAAGCTGGTGTTGAAGAGTGGGCCAGGTCCAGTCGAGCCATTCGTTCAATTTTGCGCGTGTCTCTCGCGGATCAATCAATTCATGAACTGAAAAGCCTTCTGCGCGGGGGAAGGGCGACTGACTGGCAGCCAGCATCTCTTCCAGTTCGCGACGCTTGGCGTCAGGATCTTCGGCAGCGGCTATCTGTCTGCCGAATGCGACAGCCACGCCACCTTCCACCGGCAAAGCTCCGGTCTCAGCACTGGGCCATGAGAAGACATGGCCACCGGGAGCAAAGTGGGCGGCACCGGCCACACCAAAGACTTTTCGGACAATCACACTTGCCCAAGGCACCCGGCCATTCATGACAGCGGCAATGGCCTCAGCGCCGGCGCGAATCGTGCCGGACATTTCAGAATCAGGGCCGATCATGAAGCCTGGCTCATCCACCAGCGCGATGACCGGCAAATTGAATGTGTTGCAAAAATCAATGAAGCGGCGGGTCTTGCGTGCGGCATCTGCTGTCATGGCGCCTGCGTAATAGGTGCAGTCATTGCCCAGTATGCCAACGGGCCGGCCACCCATGCGGGCAAGGCCTGTGATCAATGAGGGGCCATAGCGACGGGTCATCTCGAACCATGACCTATTGTCGACAACGGACTTGATGATCTTGCGCATGGCGTAGGGCTTACGGCGTTCGCGCGGCACAATCGACAAGAGCTTGTCGTCGGCCCGGTCCACGGGATCATCGCAGGGGATGACCGGTGCTTCCTCGTAAACGTTTTGCGGCATGTAAGAGAGATACTGCGCGATTTCATCCAGCGCGGCTTCTTCTGTCTCGGCAACATTGTCGATAACGCCCGACTTTGTGTGGATGTCCGGGCCGCCGAGTTCTTCCTTGGTCATCTTGTGCCCGGTGGCGCGTTCTACGACGGCGGGTCCGGCGATCAGGACCTGTGCGTTCTGCGCCATCACCGTGAAGTGGGACGAGACCAGTCGGGCTGCGGGCATGCCTGCCACCGGGCCAAGGGCTGCACTTGCCACGGGAATGGTACCGAGTGTCTTTGCAAGTGACACAAAGCGCGGTGTGGAGAAGACCGGGTCACCGACAGGCCGCGATTTGCTTTTGCCGCCGCCTGACCCCGCAACGGAGCCACCGCCGCCTTCGTGCAGCCGGATCAGCGGCACTTTGTACTGGAGTGCCACGTCTTCTGAGTAGACGCTTTTGCGCAGGCCGGCGGGATTGGGCGATCCGCCCTTCAGCGTAAAATCTTCGCCACCGATGATAACGCGACGGCCTCCGACCTTTGCAAAGCCAAGCACGAAATTGGCGGGCGTAAAGCCTGTGCGATTTCCATCGTCATCAAACTCCGGCGCGCCTGCCCCTTCGCCAAGCTCCTGAAAGCTCTTGTTGTCTGTGACATGAGCAATGCGCTCGCGGATTGTCAGCCGACCCTTGGCGTGTTGCTTGGCAATACCCTCGTCGCCGCCCTGCGCTTTGGCTTCCACGCGCCGCGCGGCAATTTCCTTGGCTTCATCTTCCCAGGTCATGTGGTCTCACTGTTGTTGGTGTCGGTGTTTTTGCTCCAAAGGGTACGACCCATGGCAAAGCGTGCGGTCATGTCAGCGACGCGTTCTGCCCGCACCCTGTCGCGCTCTGCGCCTTCGGGGGCCAGTTGTTCGCGTATCCAGTCCAGCCGCAGTCGCCAGAACAACCAGTGCAGCAGTTTTGTGTTCTGCTGGTATTTTTCTTCGTCAATATGCGTCTGGGTCCACTCATCGACCGCATCGCAAATAGCGTAGGCGCGGGCCAGCGCATGGCGGGCTTTGTCACCATCATCCCTGTCACGCATGTGCCACGCGTCATAGAGGCTCAGACGGGCAAAGTGGAAATCAAACCAGAGGCGGGCAAGGGCGAATTCAGCTTGCAGGCCGACAATGTGTTTGGTGGGGTTGGCAGACTGACCTGTTAGGGTCAGCGCGTCGGCAGCATGATTCAATTGCTGCTCGATGTCTGACTTCCAGCTCAAACGAAGAGCAATGTCGTCGGGTGTTGCGTGCCAGGGGTCGCCCATGTCGGTGGGGGGCGTGTCCAGAAAGTCTGCGGCTCCTGCAGCGGCCGCCGGTTTTGCCTCATGGGGCTCGAAGGTCAGGGCAAGTGCGAATGCATCACTCAGAGCATTGTAGTGGTCAGCCAGATGACCTGCTGCTGCATCACCGACGATCATGGTGGCGAACCGCTGAATGATGGCGCGCGGCGACTGCGTATTGTCCCAGGCCAGTTGGGCGAAGGCATAGGCGTTGAGCTGCGGGGCGCACCAGGGCCGTCCGCCAACCATCAAGGCCTGCAGCGTGTGGGTGGCTGCGTCTTTGTAGCCAATGGCATCGACGGCCATCTGGGAGACCAGTGGCGGCAGGACGGACTTAAAGAGAATGGCGTCGAGATAGTATTCGAACACGCGCAGCGGTTTGGCGCGGGCGTCTTGAAACAGCTGCACATTGGCGGCGAGTTCGCGCGGGTACCGCGCATTGACGGTGGATGAGCGTTCAAAGGCACCCTGCGCGTAGCTGCGCATACGCGGTGCCCAGAGCAATGACACATTGCTACGTGGTCGCGCTGATCTCGGCGCGGGCTCTGTATCATGGTAGGCGATGTGAGCGACTTGTGCGTCGGGGTGGATCTGGTCCAGCTCTTCAGCAAGAACGTTGGTGGCAATCAAGGCCTGGTCTGATGCGCTTAGCCCGTCGCATTCAGGGCTTTGCGACCAGCCGCCGCCGGGGATGTCGTCCGGCCACAGGTGATAGACATCTGCGCCGGGGTTCTGCTGAAACCATGTCCGGGCATTGTCGCGCACGATCGCCATTCCCTCGGCATTGAGGGGGTCAAGATTGTGGTCCGGGCTGCGTTTGCCGTCCTTCATGCGAAAGGCATCGGGCATGTCGTTAAAGAGTGCGCGTGGCAATAGTCGTGACAGGCCATGGCCGCCCACTTCAAGCGTCATGCCATAGCGACTGCATTGCGCGCGGACGGCATCACTGACCGCATGCCATTGGTGCACCGGGGCAGCCCCGAGCGCCAGACCTTCTTCGGCGGTATGCACAAAGATCGTATTCAGGCAGTTGCGTGCCCCCCATCTGACCCAGGCTTCGTGCTCCGCCAGAAATACGTGGTGCCCGATGATCAGGCATCGGCCGAGGAAGCTGGGTGTCTCGGCACAGGCCTCGGGGAGTGAAAACCGCTGGCCGGAAGGACTGCACCGGTCTTCAAGCTGGTGTCCCGGCCAGCCGAAGCCAAGCTGTGTCAAAAAACTGAAGATGGCGTAGAGCAGGCCGCGTTGACTGTTCCCGGTGAGCTGAACGTGCCCGTCCGCAACATTCCATATGAAGCCGTCGGTTGCCTGATCGCGATACGCCAAAGACATCCCGATGCCGCTTTGCCCTTTTGACTGGGGAGCGATCAGGGCCAAGTGCTCGGCAAGTTCCTGGGCGGCTGCCTTGGCGGGACCCGAGCCGGGGGCTGCGTCGATGTACCAGCCATTGGAAATATCGAGGGTTACGGGTGTGGACATAGGGCGCGATCTTTAGGTCTTGCGCCGGATCTGGCGGCAAGTGACCTTGGTTTTGAGACTCAGCCAGCCTACCTGCTAAACTCCGGCAACAAAATGCTGAGCAGCTGTGATGCTCAAAATCGCAAGGATTTCTATCTGTGACCTCTCCTTCTGTGACTGCTCCTTCTCCAACTTCAGGGGCAGACCTGACCGATATCCCTGAAAACCCCTGTCCTGCAGGTGCTGATGCTTTCTGGTTTGATGGATATGACGGGAAGCCCATGCGTGGTGCGGTCTGGCCGGCGACCGGCGCGCAGGCCCGTGGAACGGTCCTGCTGTTTGGCGGGCGTACGGAGTTCATCGAGAAGTACTTTGAGGTCGTGACCCAGCTGCGGGACCGCGGGTTTGCCGTTGCCTCCATGGACTGGCGCGGGCAGGGGCTTTCAGCGCGCGGAACCGAAAACCGTCTCAAGGGCCACATTGATCACTTCAATGAATTTGATCGTGACATGGCAAAGTTCGTGAAGCTTGTCGGCGAGCGGAACCTGCCTCAGCCTCTTATCGGCATGGCGCACTCCATGGGGGGCAACAATCTGATGCGCTGGCTGCACCTGGCCGATACAGATGCGTCGCTTGCTGCCGGGTTGCCAAAGATGAAGGGCGTCGCCCTGAGTGCACCGATGGTGGATTTGCGTCTTTCGACCGGGGCCATGCTGAGCATGCGGCTGATGGGCTTCACCGGTATAGCGCTTGGGCTTGGTGACAAATATCTGCCCGGCGGTGGGGATGACAAGGCGGTGGGCCTCGATGCCTTCGAGGACAATATTGTGACATCGGATCCGGAGCGTTTTGCCCGTCAGGTCGCGATCGTCAAGGCAAACTCTGATCTTGCGCTTGCATCGATCACTCTTGGGTGGGCCGGGTCTGCTGCTGAGAGCATTGACCTGCTGCAATCAGACAGTTTCGTTGCCAGCATCAAGACACCAGTGCTTTTTGCCGGTGCTGAAAAGGACGTGCTGGTGAGCGAAAAGCAGGTGGCCGCCTATGCACGCCGCGTGCGTGGCTCGACCTACGTCAAATGCGATGGCTGCAAGCACGAAATCTTGATGGAGCGCGATGAACTGCAGGCACCGTTTTGGTCGGCGTTTGATGACTTCGCAGAAAGCGTGCTGGCCTAGGCTGCCGGCGACAGAATTTCCACAGCAGCCTGGTGAATGCGCTTGTCGCCTGCCGCAATCATCTTGCCTTTGCTGCGGTCAAAGTCAGCGCCGGACCGCAGCGGTCGTCCTGCCCAGTCGGTGACGATACCACCAGCGGCTTCGACAATCGGAACAAGCGGCAGAATGTCATAGGCCTGATTGTGCGCTTCAACCACAAGGTCCATCTGCCCAAGAGCGACCATGGCGTAGTTGTAGCAATCACCGCCATAGCGCAGCAGCTTTACGCTATCTGACAGGGTCCTGAAGACTTCCTTGTCCGGGGATTGAGCAAACATGCGGGGGTCTGTTGCACCCAACACGGCATTGCCCAGGGTTTCGCATGAGCGGCATTTCATTGCCTGCTCGCCGTCGCGCGTTATCAGCTTGGCGCCGGACGGTCCGCCAAAAAACCGCTCACCTGTGTACGGCTGATCCATCACACCCACGACCGGCACAGTGTCCTGCATGGCCCCGATCAGTGTGCCCCAGGTGGGCAGGCCGGACATGAAAACGCGCGTACCGTCGATGGGATCAATGACCCAGGAAATCGACGATGTGCCGTCCTTCAGGCCGTATTCCTCACCCAGAATGCCGTGGTCGGGATGCTGGCTATCGATCAACGCGCGGATCGCACGTTCGCCCGCGCGGTCGCCTTCTGTCACCGGATCAAACTTGCCGTCGGACAGTTTGTTGTCCACGTCCAGGCGCGTTCGGAAATACGGCATGATGGCCGCACCTGACGCGTCTGCGAGGGTGTGGATGAAAGACTCAAGGTGTTTCAGATCATCGCTCATGGGCCTTGGGTAACGCCCAAAGACCGGAACGACAAGCTGAAACCGCCCGCGTGAGTACGCTTATTGGGCAGCGGCCGCGCTGCGGTTGCGCTTGCGCTCATTGGGGTCCAGGTAGCGCTTGCGCAGGCGGATGTTCTCCGGCGTGATTTCCACCAGCTCGTCGTCGCCGATGTAGGAAATCGCCTGCTCCAGCGCCATGGGCTGAACCGTGGTGAGCTTCACGGCTTCATCGCGCGAATTGGTACGGATGTTGGTGAGCTGCTTGCCCTTGAGAGGGTTCACTTCCAGATCATCGGGCCGGGAGTTGGCACCGATTATCATGCCGCGATAGACCTTGGTGCCCGGTGTGATGAAGAGCGAGCCACGATTTTCAAGGTTCCAGAGGGCAAAGGCAACAGCTTCGCCTTCGCTATTGGCTATGAGCACGCCGTGATGCCGCCCACCGATTTCACCGGCGTAAGGCACCCAGCCGTGGAAGATGCGCGACATGATGCCGGTCCCACGGGTATCGGTCATGAATTCGCCCTGATAACCAATGAGCGAGCGGGCGGGTGCGATAAATGTCAGGCGGGTTTTGCCTGCGCCTGAAGGCGCCATGCCATTCAGCTCAGCCTTGCGTTGGGTCAGCTTGTCGATGACGACGCCGGAATATTCCTCATCCACGTCAATCTGAACTTCTTCGGCAGGCTCTAGGGTTTTGCCGTCTTCGTCCTTTTTCATGATCACGCGTGGGCGAGAGATCGACATTTCGAAGCCTTCGCGGCGCATGGTCTCAATGAGAATGCCAAGCTGCAGTTCACCGCGGCCAGCGACTTCATAGGCATCGCCTTCGGTGCCTTCGGAAACGCGGATGGCCACATTGCCTTCAGCTTCGCGAAGCAACCGTTCGCGGATCACGCGGCTTTGCACCTTGGAGCCTTCGCGGCCGGCTAGGGGGCTGTCATTCACAGTCATGGTGATGGCGAGGGTGGGCGGATCTACTGGCTGCGCATCAATGGCTTCCATGATGGAAGGGTCACATAGCGTGTCAGAAACTGTGGCATGCTTAAGGCCGGCGATGGCAACAATGTCCCCAGCTTCGGCGCTTTCCACGGGCTCACGAAGAGGACCGCGGAAGGCCAGAACCTTGGTAACGCGGCCGCGTTCGCGTTCCTTGCCGTCACGGCTCAACGCCTTGATGGTCATGTTGGGCTCAATGGTGCCCGACTTGATGCGGCCTGACAGGATGCGACCAAGGAAAGGATCAGACTCAATGCCGATGGCCAGCAATTCAAACGGCGCGTTTTCTTCCCCCAGATCCTTGGGAGCGGGCACGTGTTCGATGATGGCGTCCAGAAGGGCATCCATGTCGTCGCCCTCGGTCACTTGCTCATTGGAGGCCCAGCCTTCGCGGGCCGACGCATAGAGGACCGGAAAATCAAGTTGATCGTCGTTGGCGCCCAACGCAGCGAACAGGTCGAATACCGATTCATGCACGAAGTCCGCGCGGGCATCCTTACGGTCCATTTTATTGATGACGACGACCGGGTTCAGCCCTAGCGCCAGCGCCTTCATGGTTACGAACTTGGTCTGTGGCATGGCACCTTCGGCGGCGTCCACGAGCAGTAGCACGCCGTCCACCATAGAGAGAATGCGTTCAACCTCACCACCGAAGTCGGCGTGGCCCGGTGTGTCTACCAGGTTGATGCGCACACCCTTCCACTCAAAGCTTGCGACCTTGGCGGAAATCGTGATGCCGCGCTCGCGCTCGAGATCGCCGGAATCCATGGCGCGCTCTTCACCCTGCTGGCCTTCACGGTAAACACCAGAGGCCTGGAACAGCTTGTCCACCATGGTGGTCTTGCCGTGGTCAACGTGGGCGATAATCGCGATATTGCGGCGTTCTTGAGCGGCCATGTCTTTTGATCCATCTGGTGGTCGGTGCGCGCCTTTTTCCAAAAGACGCATGCAAGAAGGGCGCGGAATCGGGGAACTCCCATTTCCGCGCCCTTCTTGTGAGGACGTTTGCTGGCGCCGGTATAGTCCCGGCAGGCCGCTATGTCGAGGAAATGTTGCGGCGCAACACTGCCATGCGTCTCTACTCGGCGCGGATGCCTTCGGCCTGAATCATCAGGTCAATATCCTTGCCGATGGCCGGCACACCGTACTCCATGCCCCACTGGGTACGATCGAGAGAGCCGGTCGCTGAGAAACCCGCCACATATTTGCCTGAGAACGGGTGCTTTCCGGCCTGATTGAAGGTCACGTCCAGGGTCACCGGGTGGGTCTGACCCAGCATTGTCAGATCGCCGGTTACTTTCGCTGTGGTGTCGCCGGTTGGCTCAACGCTTGTGGAGGCGAATGTCATGTCCGGAAACTCTTCCACCTTGAAGAAATCATCGCCGCGCAGATGTTCATCGCGGGCGTCCCAGCCTGAGTCCACGCTGGCGGTATCAATCGTGACGCTCACAGTGCTGGCGGACAGATTGTCTGCATCAAGCGTGAAGCTGCCGGAAATCTTGTCGAAGCCGCCAATGGTTTCAGAAAAACCCAGATGGCTGACCTTGAAGGCAGCGTGCACATGGCTTTCGTCGATGGCGAATGTGCCGCTTTCAGCGGTTGGCGCATCTTCTGCCAGTGCCGCTGTTGAGAATGCCGCCCAGACAAGAGCAATAGCGGCCAGTGCGCCGGTTACCAGCAGAAACAGCCGGGTGGACTGAGTGTCCTGTTCCGCAGCTTTGGCACGGGCCTTTGAGCGATGATGATGAGACATGCGTTGAACTCCCTGTATGCAACACAACTTTCCCGCAAAGCCTAACATGCTTGTGGGCGGTTACCAGTGAAACCGGGAAAGGGCGGAGGAAGGTTAACGCAAATGTGAGCAGCGCTGAGAGAACGCGGATCAGCGCCTTAAAAGACGTGGCCGACCGCCTTCAATCTCCGGCGGTCGCTGTATGGCCAGATTGCTGATGAATTGATTGGTGCAGGCTTCCCAGGAGTATTCCAGCGCAAAGGCCCGGGCGCGGTCCGGCGATATCTTGACGGCGGTGAGCGCTGCGCTGCGGAGATCATCGCGCAGGCAGCCCACTGGCGCATCACCGATGACGTCTTTGGGGCCCTGCACCGGGTAGGCTGCAACGGGCGTGCCCGATGCGAGGGCTTCGAGTGTCACCAGGCCAAAGGTGTCCGTCTTGCTGGGGAATACAAAGCAGTCACTGGCGGCATAGTGCTCTGCCAGTTCCTCGCCGAATTTGGGACCGACAAAATGGGCGTCTGTGTATTTTTGTTTGAGGCTCTCAAGCTGCGGCCCGCCGCCGACAATCAGTTTGGTGCCGGGCAGGTCAAGTTTCAAAAACGACTCGATATTTTTCTCAACTGCCACGCGGCCCACATACAGCCAGAGCGGGCGGGGCAGGTTGAGGAAATCGCTTGCCTTGAGGTCAGGGCGCGGTTTGTAAACGTCGATGTCCACGCCGCGTGACCAGATCGCCGTGGACGGGAATTTCCGTTCCACCATTTCTTCCTGCAGCGACTTTGTGGCCACCATCATTGTGGTCGCCGGGCCGTGGAACCAGCGCAGGAAGCGATAGCCCCACGCGACGGGCGTGCCGAAGCGGGCATTTATGTATTCGGGAAACCGCGTGTGGAAGGATGTCGAAAATGGCAATCCCTTCCGCACGCAATAGTTTCGTGCGGCAAGCCCAAGCGGGCCTTCTGTGGCGATATGGATGGCGCAGGGCGCAAAGTCGCGAACCACTTTTGCCATCCAGCGCAGCGGCCAGAGCGCGAGGCGGATTTCGGGGTAGGTCGGGGCCGGAATGGTCTTGAAATCAAGTGGCGTCACATACCGCACCTGATGTCCCATCTTGTCCAACTGGGTGCCCAGCTGCTGCAGCGTACGGACCACACCATTTACCTGCGGCTCCCAGGCGTCGGTCACGATGAGCACCCGCAGGGGCTGTCCCGGCTCCGCAAATTGCAGTCCGCCGGGGTGGGCAACAGGCATCGCGGAAACAGTTGGGCTGGATGAAAGGGCGGATGTGGATGTCTGGGGCTGGGTCACGCGGCGCTGCTTGCCATTTTGATGGCCTCTTGTTGGATGTCGTCACGTGCTGCGACGGGGATGCTGCCATCAATGATGACCTCTTCATCGAGGTCTTCTTCGGTCTCCTTAGCTGGAGCCGGTTCGTCGGATCTTGGTTGTGTGATTGCGGGCGCGGGAAGAATGCCCAGGGCTTTTTCGTGCTCGGCTTTTTCCGCATCCACGTCAGCCGCAAACCGCGTCCAGTGCAGGATGGTGAAATTGCCGGTCATGTCTTCGGCAAGGGCTGTGCAGCTTTCCACCCAATCGCCGTCATTCATGTAGGTCACACCATCCATGTCGCGCACTTCTGCGTGGTGGATGTGACCGCAGACAACACCGTCAACGCCACGGTCGCGGGCTTCGCGGGCCACGGCCTCCTCATAGTTCGAGATGTACTCGACGGCGTTCTTGACCTTGTGTTTGAGGTAGGCCGACAGCGACCAGTAGGAGAGGCCGAATGTGCGGCGGATGTTGTGCAGCATGCCGGATGCGGCGAGCGCGAAATTATAAGCCCAGTCACCAACATGGGCGAGCCACTTGGCGTAGCGGACCACGCCGTCAAACTGGTCGCCGTGCAGTACGAGATAGGATTTTCCATCGGCAGCGCGGTGAATGTCTTCGTTGATGACCTCAACGCCTGCCAGCGTTACGCCGATGTAGTCGCGCAGGGCTTCATCGTGGTTGCCCGGCACATAGATGACACGGGTGCCCTTGCGGGCTTTGCGCAGAATTTCCTGAATGACGTGGTTGTGGGCATCGTTCCAGTACCAGGACCGCTTGATGCGCCAGCCGTCTATGATATCGCCAACGAGATAAAGCGTGTCGGCTTCATTATGGCGTAAAAAATCCGCCAGCAATTCTGCCTTGCACCCTGGTGTGCCCAGATGCGTATCTGAAATGAAGAGGGTGCGGTGGCGCACCGGCTCGCGCACAATCAGGTGCTTGCGTTTGACGCGCTTGCGCCCTCGTGCGCGCAGGCCAAACAGCGCCAACCTGTCTCGAAAAGGCTTGGCCCGCAGTGCCTTGCCAGCGGATTTGGCCGTGGCAACGACCGGGTTGTGTGAAGTGCGTGTCAGCATGCCGGTGAGTGTCATGGGAACCGCAATGTGCAATGGGCCAAACATCAATAGTCAGGTCGTCATGTAATTCGTATACGGAGCACTTGATCTTTCCGGCGTTTGCCGTCACATCTGTGCGCGACGCTGAAAAAGCCTGTCGAATCAAGCGTGTCCGCCTGTGATCTGGCCGGACTATCCCGGCGGGGAATGAACGTTTTGTGACGCTGAGGTGAACCATTTGTACGCGGATAAAGTGACTGCCACCGGTAACCATAATGACCCGCCTCCTGTCCTGCGGCGGGCGGTGACGGTCATCTATAATCCGACGGCCGGGTGGCGACGGCGGCGCAAACTGATAGATGTTGTGGAGGCGATGAACCGTCATGGTGCGACGGTCAGCTTGCGTGAAACCACGGGTCCGGGCGACGCGGAGCAGTTTGCGCGGGAGGCCGCGGCAACCGGTTCTGCGGAAATCGTTGTGGCGGCGGGCGGTGATGGCACGATCAATGAAGTGGCAAATGGTCTGGCGGGTAGCGATGTGCCGCTCGGTGTTATCCCGACGGGTACCGCCAATGTCCTGGCCATTGAGATTGGTCTGCCCAAATCAAGTGAGGCGTTGGGGCTCCTGCTTCTTTCGGGCACACCCCGGCAGATCGGGGCGGGGCGCGTCAACAAGCGATTTTTCCTGTTGTGGGTGGGAGCTGGATTCGATGGGCGTCTGGTGCGCGCCATCGATCCGATGATGAAGCGCCGTTTCGGCAAGCTGGCTTTTGTGTGGGCCGGTATCAAGCAGGTGTTTGGACGCTCAGGGCCGCGCCTCATGGTCAGCGACGGCACTGTGTCATTCGACTGTGGCTGGGTCGTCGTAGCCAATGCAGAGCACTATGCGGGGACGTATCGTCTTGCGCCGTCTGCCCAGCTTGATGCTGTAGGGCTGACGACTTTATGTGTCCCGGCGAGGACACGCCCAGGCCTGGTGCTGGCGCTGGTCGGACTGGCAGTAGGTCGGCTTGAAAAAATGCCCGGCGTGCATGTGTTCAAGGGCGACACGGTGACCATCCGGCTTGCAGATGATCAAAGCGCCCAGCTCGACCCTGTTCAGGTCGACGGCGATGACATGCTGACGCTGCCTGTGGAGGTTGAGTGCTGGGACGTTGCTAAAGCGCCCCAGATCCGTCTCGTTATGCCTTGAGGAGACAACTTGGATGGGATGGCTTGCGCAGCCTACTGCGCTGCCATGCCGGACCCGTCTGTGATGGTGTCGGGCTTTTCCGCCGCCGGGGCAAAGCTGCCGCCGGGAGGGTACATTTCGTGCAGGCCAATGGTGCGGCTGTTGGCCCCCATGATGCGACAGTGATGCCGCTTGAGCATGCGGGGATCATCAACGCCGCATGAGTGCGCCACCGTTCCCACTTCCTTGTGCATGGTGGTGGCGTAGCGATAGACGCGTTCAGCCTTGTCGGTCGCGACGAGGCCGCGCTGCAGATGTTTCTTGTGTGTTGCAACGCCTGAGGGGCACTCATTGGTGTTGCACTGAAGGGCCTGAATGCAGCCCAGGGCAAACATGAAGCCGCGAGCCGAGGTCACGAAGTCTGCGCCGGCGCACAGCGCCCAGGCCACACCGGATGGCGTTGTCAGCTTGCCTGATGAAATAACCTTGATGCGGTCACGCAGCCCGTGCACCAGCAGGGCATCCACCAGCGTTGGCAGACTTTCCTGAATCTGCAGGCCGACATAGTCGATCAGCGGTTGGGGTGCAGCGCCTGTGCCGCCATCGGCGCTGTCCAGGGTGATGAAATCCGGGGCGCTTTCAATGCCGCGGCGGTTGATCTCTTCGCAGAAGCCTGCAAGCCAGCCATAGGCACCGAGCACCATCTTGATACCCGTCGGCTTGCCGGTCACCTCCCGGACATGGGCGACGAAATCCAGCAATTCGCCGACGGAATTGATTTCCGGGTGGCGGTTGGGGCTGATGGAATCCTGTCCTGCCTTGATGCTGCGGATTTTGGCAATCTCTTTGCTGACTTTCTCACCGGGCAGGATGCCGCCCTTACCGGGCTTGGCGCCCTGACTGAGCTTGATTTCAAACATCTTGACCTGGTCGCGCTCGGCGACCTTGCGCAGCTTCTTGTCGTCCAGGCTGCCATCATCATTGCGGACGCCATACTTTGCCGTGCCGATCTGAAAGACGATGTCTGCGCCGCCCTCAATATGGAAGGGGGACAGGGCGCCTTCGCCGGTGTTCATCCAGATGCCTGCGCGCTTGGCACCGCGCGACAGGGCCTGAACGGCGGGCTTGGAAATCGCACCGTAGCTCATGCCGGAAATGTGGAAGAACTTGTCTGTCGCGTAGGGCGAGCGGCAATAAGGGCCGACGACTATTTCCTTGGGTGGAACTTCATCGTCGCCCAATTGCGGGAACGGGCAGTTGACGAAAATCTTGGTCCCGACATTGGCAAGTGCGCGGGTTGACCCGAAGGGGACTGTGGTGTCGACGCCTTTGGCGGCCCGGTAAACCCATGCGCGCTGTGCCCGATTGAACGGCAGTTCTGCGCGGTCATCTGCAAAGAAGTACTGGCGGAAGTACTTGCCAAGGTCTTCAGCCACGTAGCGCAGGCGGCCAATAACCGGGTAGTTCCGGCGGATGGCATGCTTTGTCTGCGTGCGGTCAATGACATACAGCACAACGACAACGATGAAGCCCGCGCCGACGACGAAGATAAAGAGAGCGGCAAACAGATTTACGATGTCCGCCACCGAAGAGACCTGAAGCGCGTTGATGATTTGTTGCATCGTCATTCCCCCTGGCCACCCAGGCTGCACAGATGGGTGCAGAGGCGGCGAGATCAACCAAATTACGCAACTGATACTAAGTGTAACGCCGGCGATGTGGGTACACATCACAACCAACTAACTGTGAAGGGTGTGTGACCTGGCCGTTACTGACGCGTGATGCGCGCCGAATGTCTATCTCGCTGCAATCAAACGGCCTGAAGGTGTGCCTGTCGGGCGAGTTTCCGGCAGTGCAGCATTGTCTTGTGTGTCGTGTTCGCGCGTGACATCCAGCCCGCGCCGCAATCCGGGGACCAGCGTTGGACGCAACCCAAGGCTGGCAATGGTGTTCCCAGTTGGGCCTGCTGACAGGGACGCTGTGATTATGGAAGCGTCACCTGCCTCCATATAGGACGCTGCTGCGTCCGGTGATGCAGCGAGATGCGGTGCGGCAGACGCAAGCAACTTGCGTTCGCGTGCCAGCGTCTTGTCAACGCGGCTTGCGTATTTCTCGCGCAGCTTTGGATTGTAACTGTGGTAGCGGGCACTCGCGGCACGCCAGTTACCGTGCCGGTCTTTCAGGCGTGTCAGGAACGATGCCGCATAGGCCATGTTGGCTGCGGGGTCGAAAGCTTCTTCTAGGCTGGTGAATGCGCGCGGGTGGTAGCGCAGGTTGACCTGCATGCACCCGATGTCGATGGAGCGTGCGCCATCAGCCCGCAACCGCCGCACCGCCCATATGGCGTCCTGCTTGGTTGCAAAGCGATAGCCCTTGCCATGTGAATTGATTGTCCAGGGCCATGCAGTGTGTTTGCCGTCCGGACCGCGGCGGCCGGTCTCGACCAGTGACATGGCCTGAAGCAACGCCTGGGGCATATCGTTGGCGCGCTCAACTTTCTGAGCTGCCATGCGGCAGGCCTGCCAGTCAGCGTCATCTGCTTTGGCGACATCTTCGGCTTGGGTCGCTGTTGCAAAAAGGCTCGCGCACACAAATGCCATCGCCGCGGAAAAACCGCGCCGAGATGAAACAGTGGTTGCTGGCTGGCTTTGTGCCATGTGCCCGTGATCCGCCCCGACCCGTACCGGAAATGGCGGCATTGGGCCCTTATGGTGCAAAATTGCTGGAACTATCTTGCTGTCACAAAGGTTAACGGGCTCTTACTGGGGGTGATGGCTGGCCCATGGCACCCACAAGCCGAAATGTTTGTGAACACAAATTCACCTGATCAAATTGTGCACTGCAATCAAGGACTTGCGGAGTTACACACAGAAATGCACGTCCGCACGGCTGCTATGCGTTTGATTTTCCTGCATCTGAGGCGGAATGCCTTGAATTTTGTGCAGCGCAGTGCCAAATTGTTGCAACGCGGCATTGCGAGCGCTCAGCCCGCCTTGCCGCTGCCCTTCCTGGGCGTTTCCTCCCTGAACTTGGGCCGTCTGGATTTTCCAGACGGCCTCTTTTTTTGTCCTAGGGCTGGCGTGTCAGGATTTTCTATTCAGCAGATAGGGCACTGGGGGGAGATGTCGGGGCCAGGAAGGCGCGGTCCATCAGGGCCAGACGCGCCACAAACTCTCCCATATCCCGCGTCAGGCGGTTGAGGCCTGCGGCTCGGGTCACCCGGGCTTCATCCATATAGAGAGCCCGGTTGATTTCTATCTGCAGGGCATGAAGCCCCTGGGCGGGGCGACCGTAGTGCTCTGTGTTGAAGCCACCGGCATAGGGCGTGTTGCGCACCACCGAGTAGCCCAGATCTGTCAAAATGCGCTCCGCAGTATCTGTCAGGGCAGGGGCGGCGGACACGCCGTAGCGGTCACCCAGCACAATATCGGCACGCGATGTGCCCATGTCGTCCTCAAACGGCCCCGCGTGGGACGGCATTGAGTGGCAATCCAGCAGGACTGCACAGCCGAACCGGCGGAAAGTTGTTTCCAGCAGGTCTGACAGCGCCTGATGGTAGGGCATATAGAGCGTGCGAATGCGGTGATCTGCCTCCGCATAGCTCAATGGCGCGCGGTAGATCTCTGTTGAATCAGCGACGACGCGGGCGATGGTGCCCAGGCCACCTGCCACCCGCACGGAGCGGGTGTTGGCATGAGGCGGCAGCGCATCGTGGAACATGGCCGGGTCGAGCTCGTAGGGCTCGCGGTTGGTGTCCAGATAGGCACGCGGGAAATTCGCCTTGAGCATGGGAGCACCCAAACGCGGTGCGCCGGAAAAAATCTCATCCACAAAGCTGTCCTCAGACCGTCGGATGGACAGGGCGTCGAGCCTTGATGCGGAAAGGAAGGCGGGGGGATAGATGCGGCCTGAATGCGGCGAGTTCAGCGCAAAGGGGACCGTCTGGATGTCAGGTGCTGCAATGGTGAAGGGTGGATTGAAATCCCGGCGAGGTTCCTCATGCGCCTTTGCGCCTTCGGTCTCGTTCCCCGTGCTGTCAGCTGACATTCAAGGCTCCTGCCCTTGCCTTATCCGTGGTGCCAAATGTCCGGCACCTAGAGGAGCACGGCTGGAGCCTTAATGTAGCACGCGCAGGTCGGGTTTTAATGCCCATGCGCCCTTTTTGGCTGCTGCGTGGCGCAAAAGCTTTGATTTTGAGGCGTTTATTTGCTGTCAGCTGTCGGCGCTAACTCTGCGTTTACCATTCGGTTCCTATAAACGAAGCCATACCGGGGGCGTTTGGAGACGTCGATTCGGTAAAAAAGAGCGGGAATTCGGGGGCTCAGACCATGGCGCGTATTTTGTTGGCTGAAGATGATGAGAGCATGCGGCGCTTTCTGGCCAACGCCTTGGAAAAAGCCGGTCATAGCGTCATTTCCTATGGCAGCGGCGACCTGGCCCACGAAAAACTCATCGGCGACGTGTTTGATGTCCTTCTGACGGACATTGTGATGCCGGAAATGGATGGCATCGAGCTGGCGCGTCGCGCTGCGGAACTCGATCCAACACTCAAGATCATGTTCATTACGGGCTTTGCGGCTGTTGCGCTCAATCCTGAATCAGAAGCGCCGAAAGAAGCCCGCGTTCTTTCCAAGCCCTTCCACCTGCGCGAACTCGTGCAGGAAGTTGATCGGCTGTTGGCAGCCTAGCCCAATCCGGCTGCCCTGCTTTTCAAATATCCATATTTCCTTGTCGTGACCGTCGGCTAAGCTTTGGGCGCAGACGGACGCGTTGCGTATTCCCGTGACGCGCGCTCTGCGTGGAGTTCGCCATGCCCACTGCGCTTGCACCTCCTTGCGATGAAAGCATCGCAAAGCCGGACAAGGTGACGCCATGCGTCAACGAAACCGGGACGCTTGTGGCGACGATACTGGCGTCCAGCCTCGCCTTTGTTGAAGGGTCTATTGTCAACATCGCGCTTCCGTCCATGCTGAATGACCTTGGTGTCGGGGCAACCGGGGCTCAATGGATCATCAATTCCTACCTGTTGCCAGTTGGTGCGCTGGTGCTGATGGGGGGTGCTTTGGGCGACCACTATGGGCGCAAGCTCATTTTTCAGGTCGGACTCTTTCTGTTTGCCGTCGGCAGTCTTGCCTGCGCCCTTGCGCCTGAGATTTCCACCTTGCTTGTCGCACGCATCGTCCAGGGCATCGGTGCGGCCCTGCTTGCTCCCAACAGCCTCGCGATCATCGCTGCCGCCTTCAAGGGTGCAGCGCGGGGGCGAGCAATCGGCATCTGGGCGGCGGCAGGGGCGTTTGCAGGGGCAGCGGCACCCATACTCGGTGGATGGATTGTTGATGTTGCGGATTGGCGTTGGGCCTTTCTGATTGTTGTGCCGGGCGCTGCGGCCGCAATCGCAATCGGTCAATGGGCGATCAGTGAAAGCTGCGAAACAAGCGATGCAGCGGCGCCCCTGGACTGGTCCGGGGCTGCTTTGGTCACTCTTGCCTTGGCGATGATTGTCTGGGCGCTGGTCCGGCTACCAGAAGCGGGTATTTCTGACGTGCTTGTGGCTGGACCTCTGGGTGTTGGGGTGCTCTGTTTTGTCGCCTTCATTGGTGTTGAAAAACGGCTTGGGGATCGCGCGATGATGCCGCTTCAGTTGTTTGGTACACCTGATTTTTCGGCGATCTCGGTACTGACGCTGTTTTTGTACGGTGCACTGGGCGGGTTGCTGGTGTTGCTGCCCTATACGCTCATTACCGGCTTTGGCTTCACCGCCATTGAGACCGGTCTGGCAATGCTGCCCATGCCGCTCATCCTCGGATTTCTGTCGCCGGTCCTTGGCGGTCTGGCGGGCCGGCTTGGCGTGCGCCTGGTTTTGACCGTTGGTCCGCTACTGGTGGCGGTTGGGTTTTTCTGGTTGTCCTTTGTGCCGGCAGACGTGTTCAGCTACTGGACCGATATGCTGCCGCCTCTTGTCATCATGGCTGTCGGCACGGCGGCGAGTGTAGCACCGCTCACCACGGCGGTCATGGATGCTGTACCCGGAGACTTCGCCGGTGTGGCGTCTGGTGTGAACAATGCTGTGGCACGGTCTGCAGGCCTGATCGCGACCGCCCTGATTGGCCCGGTGCTGGCGGCGGGTGACGCCGGTCTGGCGTCTTTGGTGGAGGGGTTCGGGACGGCCATGTTCGTTGCGGCCCTTTTTGCAGCGGCCGGAGGTGGCGTGGCGGCGGTGTTTGTGCGGATAGAAGCAGACGCCTCAGACTAGCTGGAAGGGCAGTGGCTTCATGCGGAAGACGGTTGCACCGGGTCTTCAATCCCGATATATGGTTCGCCCTGCCGCGAATAAGGCAGACCCACCTTCCTGATGGTTCAGGTGAGGGCGCGTAGCTCAGTGGGAGAGCACTACGGTGACATCGTAGGGGTCGCTGGTTCAATCCCAGCCGCGCCCACCATTTCCTCTCAGGCATGAGAGGTTGGGTCCAAAAGCAAAAGGCGCTGACCATTTCTGGTCAGCGCCTTTGTTTTTCGCGAATGCAGCTGTGGGTTACCACTCGATGCGTTCAATGCCCTCGAAGCTGATCTCGCTGCCGTCGGTCAGCGTGATGATGCCTGAGGCATCTTCTGACAGATCGATGGAGTCTCCATCCTGGCTCTGGATGGAGCCGTCATCCAGGCTGAGGGTCCAGTCGCCGGATGAAAGCGACGTGCCGTCTTCGTTTTCAAGCCGGATGGTGTCGGTCCAGCCATTGCCGCCGCCATCGGCGGTGTCGCTGCCGTCGCCCATCCCGAAGAAGAAGACGTCATCGCCTTTGCCGCCGTCCAGGTCATCGTCACCTGCTCCGCCGCGCAGGACGTCGTTGCCATCTCCACCGTCGAGTTCATCGTCGCCGGTGCCGCCGAGGAGGATGTCGTTGCCTTTACCGCCATCGAGCTCATCGTCGCCGGAACCACCATCAAGGTAGTCGTTGTCATCTTCGCCCTTGAGTTTATCGTCGTCGGCGCCGCCATACAGGGTGTCGTCGCCGTCGTCTCCCTTAAGCTCGTCTTCGCCATCGCCGCCACGAAGCTCGTCGTCGCCGTCTTTACCGTCGAGCTTGTTGTCGCCGGAGCCGCCGATCATCAGCTCATCATCCGAGGAGCCGTCTTCGTCGTCGCCTCCGTCCGCATAGATCACTTCTTCAGGCGTCCAGCCGTCAGGTGTACCGGCGTTTCCAAGGTCAACGCTTGTGCCGCCGCTTGAGGTCAGCTCTACATTGTCAAAGTTGTAGAACTCGCTTGAGGTTGTCGTCTTTCCTTCAAACTCGATCGTTACTTCATTGCCGACCGGAATATTGGTCAGAGAGATGCTCTGGGTACCAGATATGCCTGCGTCGCCGTCCTGAACCATCAGTTCAGTTCGCTCACCGTCAACAACTGCATATGCCTTGAAGAAGTCGTGCCACGAACCGCTTTCTTCCATGTCGCCGCTTGCGGTCAGGTCAAAGCTCAACGTAAGGCCGGTTTTGCCTGCAATGTCGATCTGTTCACTGCGCCAAACTGCAACGGACTCGTTGTCATTACTGTCATCCGTGGTTTGACCCATCTTGTAGGACTCGTCACGGACACCATGCTGAGAGCTGGAGCCAAAGTCGGTGTTTTCACCTTCTGCCGACCAAGCCGAGCTGCCAGAGTCCGATTGCGTGAAGTCTGCAATGCCTGAGAAGTTTTCGCTGAACAGCGTAACTGTCTCGTCCACATCGGACACGTTGACCGTGAAGTCTTCGGCATAGGTCAGTCCGGCTGAATCCGTGACGGTCACGGTGACGTCGACCGTGGGTTCTGCCTCGAAATCAAGGCTTACGCCGTCCTTCAGCTTCAGATCGCCACCGACGACTTCAAATCGACTGTCAGATACAGCGTATGTATGCGTGTCGCCAACATCAGCGTCCGTGACACTGAGAGAGCCGACAACTGCACCAGCTGCATTCTCTGTAACCGTCGAGCCATCCAGAGCAATGTCGGTCGCGGCTTCTTCCACATTTTCCACATACACATTCAATGTGCTTGAAGTGGACGATGTGGCGCCGCCTTCTGACTCCGTGGACGTTGCAGTGACCTGAAGGGCCGCTGTACCGGTGTAGTTGTCTGGCGTGGTGATGGACATGCCATCCATATCCCAACCGGACACATCTACGGATGTATTGCCAGCGCTCGCTGTAAAGGTGTTCGTGCCGTCGGTCAGCACGGCGCCTTCAGGGATGGCGCTGACAGTCACTGCCAGGCTCTCTGAGCCATCTGTGTCCGTCAGAGAGGCTGTGATGTCCGGCAGATCAATGGTTCCACCTTCAACACCGCTTGCGGCGTTCTCAAGTGTTTCAACCATCTGGATGTTGTCGAGCATCATGCCGCGACCGTAATCGGTATCTGTGCCTGCTTCGCGGAATTCGATCTCAGCCGGATTGCCGTCACCTGACAGTGTCAGTGTGTGAGATTGCCAGTTGAGGGCGGTATCACTCGTGCCGTCTGCGGAGATTGTGGCCACGACCTGGCCGTCCCACACCACTTCAATCTGGTTGACTGTTGCGTCGTAACCAGGACGCGGTGCGTAATCGAACGTCACTGTGTAGGTGCCGCCGTCCACCGTATCAACTGAACGCGCTATGTTTGGCGCATCTTCATAGCTGTCGGTTGGATCGTTATTCAGTTCGATGTGGTGGATTGAGCCGGTTTCTGAGCCGTTGCCCCCAGCTCCAGTGTCGCGGACTTCTACAACGCCATCCGAGGACCAGCCGTTCTGAGCCGCAATGTGATCGCCGCCTTCGTCTACGACTGATCCAGTCCAACTCTCGAAGTCCTCGGAGAAGACTGTGCGCGTGGTGTCACCGATATCCAGGGTTGGTGCAGACGCAATTTCGTCCACATCGCCTACGGATATGTTGAACGTCTCCGTGCGCGACAGGCCACCTGCATCGGTGGTTGTGACGTCGATTGAGACGCTGTCGCCCGCTTCGTGGTCGAGCGAGACGCCGTCTTTCAGCTTCAGCTCGCCGTCGACAACCTCAAAGCGAGTGTCGGAGACAGCGTAGCTATGTGTGTCGCCCTCATCTACGTCGGTTGTGGACAGGGTGCCGACCACGGCGCCTGCTGCATTCTCGGCGACAGTTGTGTTGTCCAGGCTGATGTCCGTCGCAACTTCGTTCACATCACTAACGGCAATGTCGAAGCTTTCGGTGCGGGACAAGCCGCCTGCGTCCGTTGTGGTGACGTCAATCGAAATGCTGTCGCCAGCCTCGTGATCCAGTGCCACGCCGTCCTTGAGCTTCAGGTTGCCGTCAACGACCTCAAATCGGTTGTCTGAGACTGTGTAGGTATGGGTGTCGCCAGCATCTGCATCGGTTGTTGAAAGAGCGCCAACAACAGCACCGGCAGCATTCTCGGCCACTGACGTGTTGTCGAGGGCAATGTCGGTTGCAACCTCGTTTTCGTCACCAACGGAGATGTTGAATGTCTCTGTCCGCGAGAGGCCGCCTGCATCCGTGGTTGTTACATCGATGGAGACACTGTCACCGGCTTCATGATCAAGGCTGACGCCGTCTTTCAGTTTCAGTTCACCGTCAACCACTTCAAAGCGATTGTCCGAGACGGCATAGCTATGGGTATCGCCGTCATCCACATCGGTTGTGGACAGGGTGCCAACCACGGCACCTGCTGCATTCTCGGCAACCGTTGTGTTGTCGAGGCTGATGTCCGTAGCAACTTCGTTTACATCGCCAACAGCAATGTCGAAGCTCTCGGTGCGTGACAGGCCACCCGCGTCTGTTGTGGTGACGTTGATGGAAATGCTGTCGCCAGCTTCGTGATCAAGGGCCACGCCGTCCTTGAGCTTCAACTCACCATCGACAACCTCAAAGCGATTGTCGGAGACGGCATAGCTGTGGGTGTCGCCATCATCCACATCTGTGGTGGAGAGAGTGCCGACCACGGCGCCGGCTGCGTTCTCGGCAACGGATGTGTTGTCCAGGCTGATGTCTGTTGCGACCTCGTTTTCGTCGCCGACCGAAATCGTGAAGGTTTCGGTGCGGGACAGGCCGCCGGCATCGGTGGTTGTGACATCAAGGGAGACGCTGTCACCGGCTTCATGGTCGAGGCTGACACCGTCTTTCAGTTTCAATTCGCCATCGACCACCTCAAAGCGGGTGTCGGACACACTGTAGCTGTGGGTGTCGCCCGCATCAGGATCAGTTGTCGACAGGGTGCCAACGACGGCACCTGCGGCATTTTCTGCCACTGACGTGTTGTCGAGTGCAATGTCGGTTGCAACCTCGTTCTCATCACCGACTGTGATCGAGAAGGATTCTGTACGGCTCAGGCCACCAGCATCGGTGGTAGTCACGTCAATCGAGACAGAGTCACCAGCTTCGTGATCAAGAGACACGCCGTCTTTCAGCTTCAGCTCACCGTCGACGACTTCAAACCGGGCGTCGGACACGCTGTAGCTGTGGGTGTCGCCATCATCCACGTCTGTTGTGGACAGGGTGCCGACAACGGCGCCTGCGGCATTCTCGGCAACGGACGTATTGTCCAGCGCGATGTCCGTCGCGACTTCATTGACGTCGCCAACGGCAATGTCAAAGCTCTCTGTGAAAGACAGACCTCCGGCATCCGTCGTGGTGACATCGATTGAAACGCTGTCACCAGCTTCGTGATCAAGAGACACGCCGTCTTTCAGTTTCAACTCGCCATCGACCACTTCAAAGCGAGCGTCGGAGACGGTGTATGTGTGCGTGTCGCCCACATCCGCGTCAGTTGTAGACAAGGTGCCAACGACAGCGCCAGCGGCGTTTTCAGCCACGGACGTATTGTCCAGGGAGATGTCGGTCGCAGCTTCGTTGACGTTGCTGACCGCAATGTCAAAACTCTCCGTGCGAGACAGCCCGCCGGCATCCGTCGTGGTGACGTCGATGGAGACAGTGCCCGCATCATTGCTGTCGAGGCTTACGCCATCCTTGAGCTTCAGTTCGCCATCAACGACCTCAAAGCGGTTGTCTGAGACTGAATAGCTGTGGGTGTCACCTGCGTCGGGATCTGTTGTGGCCAGATTGCCAATGACGGCGCCAGCGTTGTTCTCGGCAACAGTTGTGTTGTCCAAAGCGATGTCGGTCGCAACTTCGTTTACATCGCCAACCGCGATGTCGAAGCTCTCTGTGCGGGACAGACCGCCTGCATCTGTTGTGGTGACATCAATGGAGATGTTGTCGCCTGCTTCATGGTCCAGCGATACGCCATCCTTGAGCTTCAGTTCTCCGTCGACCACCTCAAAGCGGGTGTCGGAAACCGCGTAGCTGTGCGTGTCGCCATCATCTGCGTCGGTGGTGGACAGAGTGCCGACCACAGCACCGGCTGCGTTCTCGGCAACTGAGGTGTTGTCGAGGGCGATATCCGTGGCGACTTCGTTTTCGTCGCCGACAGAGATGTTGAATGTCTCTGTGCGGGCCAAACCACCTGCATCTGTTGTTGTCACATCAAGCGAGATGCTGTCGCCACTTTCGTGGTCAAGGCTTACACCGTCCTTGAGCTTCAGTTCGCCATCCACAACCTCAAAACGGTTGTCGGAAACGGCGTAGCTGTGTGTGTCGCCATCATCCACATCCGTTGTGGAGAGCGTGCCGACCACAGCGCCAGCGGCATTTTCAGCAACAGACGTATTGTCCAGGGCGATATCCGTGGCGACTTCATTCACGTCGCCCACGGAGATGTTGAACGTCTCTGTGCGTGACAGGCCGCCTGCGTCCGTGGTTGTGACGTCAAGGGAGACGCTGTCACCGGCTTCGTGATCGAGCGAGACGCCGTCCTTGAGCTTCAGTTCTCCGTCGACCACCTCAAAGCGAGCGTCGGAGACGCTGTAGCTATGTGTGTCGCCATCATCTACATCGGTGGTTGACAGGCTACCGACTACGGCACCGGCCGCATTCTCCGCGACGGAGGTGTTGTCCAGGGCGATGTCCGAGGCAACTTCATTCGCATCGCCGACGGTGATGTTGAAAGTCTCGGTGCGTGCAAGGCCACCTGCATCAGTGGTCGTCACGTCAAGGGAGACGCTGTCACCGGATTCGTGATCAAGGCTGACGCCGTCCTTGAGCTTCAGCTCGCCATCAACCACTTCGAAGCGGCTGTCGGAAACGCTATAGCTATGTGTGTCGCCATCATCCACATCGGTGGTCGACAGGGTGCCAACCACGGCACCGGCGGCATTTTCAGCAACGGACGTATTGTCGAGCGCAATGTCGGTGGCGACTTCATTCACATCGCCTACAGAGATGTTGAATGTCTCCGTCCGGCTCAAGCCACCTGCATCGGTTGTCGTCACGTCGATGGAAACGCTGTCGCCTGCTTCATGATCGAGCGCGACGCCGTCCTTCAGTTTCAATTCGCCATCAACCACTTCAAAGCGGCTGTCGGAAACGGCGTAGCTGTGTGTGTCACCGTCGTCTGCATCAGTAGTGGACAGGGTGCCAACGACAGCCCCGGCTGCGTTTTCCGCAACGGAGGTATTGTCGAGTGCAATGTCGGTCGCGACTTCGTTGACATCGCCAACTGCGATATCAAAGCTTTCTGTACGGGAAAGGCCGCCTGCGTCCGTGGTTGTAACGTCGATGGAAATGCTCTCGCCGGCTTCGTGATCAAGAGACACGCCGTCCTTGAGCTTCAGATTGCCGTCGACAACCTCAAA